>NZ_JBTMMT010000061.1:0-40598 GCF_055517075.1 Micromonospora sp. DSM 43699 | reverse complement strand
GTGGAGTTCCTGGAGGGGGCGGACGCGCATGTCGCCCCGGATCCGGGCCTCGATGCCCATGACCGCCGCCGCCGCGCCGGGCACGGTGGTGATGCAGGGGATGTCGGCCGTCACGGCGGCGCTACGGATCTCGTAGCCGTCCGAGCGGGCGCTCGCGCCCGAGCCCTGCGGGGTGTTCACCACCAGGGCCACGTCACCGGCGAGGATCATCGACACCGCGTCCGCTCCCTCGCCCGCCTGGTAGTGCTTGCGGATCTGCTCGCAGGCGATGCCGTGCCGACGCAGCACCTCGGCGGTGCCGGTGGTCGCGACGATCTCGAAGCCCAGGTCGGCCAGCCGCTTGATCGGGAAGATCATGCCGCGCTTGTCGCGGTTCGCCACCGAGACGAAGATCTTCCCGGTGGTCGGCAGCGAGCCGTACGCGGCGGACTGGCTCTTCGCGAAGGCGTGCCCGAAGCTGGTGTCGATGCCCATCACCTCACCTGTGGACTTCATCTCCGGGCCGAGCAGCGAGTCGACGCCCTTGCCGGCCGGGGTGCGGAACCGCTTGAACGGCAGCACCGCCTCCTTGACCGCGATCGGGGCGTCCGGCGGCATCACCCCGCCGTCGCCGGTGGCCGGGAGCAGCCCCTCGGCGCGCAGTCCGGCGATGGTCGCGCCGAGGGCGATCCGGGCCGCCGCCTTCGCCAACGGGACGGCGGTGGCCTTGGAGACGAACGGGACCGTCCGGGACGCCCGCGGGTTCGCCTCCAGCACGTAGAGCATGTCGTCCTTGAGGGCGTACTGGACGTTGAGCAGGCCGCGCACCCCCACCCCCCGGGCGATCGCCTCGGTGTAGCGACGCACCTCGGCCAGGTGAGCGCCGGACAGCGTGATCGGCGGCAGCGCGCACGACGAGTCGCCGGAGTGGATGCCGGCCTCCTCGATGTGCTCCATCACGCCGCCCAGGTAGACCTCGCCGTCGGCGTCGCAGAGCGCGTCCACGTCGATCTCGATGGCGTCGTCGAGGAACCGGTCGACAAGCACCGGGTGGTCCGGGGAGATCTCGGTGGCCCGGTCGATGTACCCGCGCAGCGTGTCGTCGTCGTACACGATCTCCATGCCCCGCCCGCCGAGCACGTACGACGGGCGCACCAGCACCGGGTAGCCGATCTCGTCGGCGATCGCCTTCGCCTCGTCGTACGAGGTGGCCATGCCGTGTGCCGGGGCGCGCAGATCGGCCCGGGCCAGCACCGCGCCGAACGCGCCGCGCTCCTCGGCCAGGTGGATCGACTCCGGGGAGGTGCCGACCACCGGCAGTCCGGCGTCCTTCAGCCGCTGCGCCAGCCCCAGCGGGGTCTGCCCGCCGAGCTGCACGATCACCCCGACCACGCCGGGGCCACCGGCTGCCCGCCCGGAGGAGTCCTCGGAGTGCCAGACCTCCAGCACGTCCTCGAACGTCAGCGGCTCGAAGTAGAGCCGGTCGGCGGTGTCGTAGTCGGTGGAGACGGTCTCCGGATTGCAGTTGATCATGACGGTCTCGTAACCGACGGCACCGGCGGCCGGGTCGCCACCGGCAGCCGGGTCGCCACCGGCAGCCGGGTCGAGGGGCGCACTGCGCAGCGCCTGCACGGCGTGCACGCAGGAGTAGTCGAACTCGATGCCCTGGCCGATCCGATTCGGTCCGGAACCCAGGATGAGCACCTTGGGCCGGTCCGACGGGGCGACCTCGGTCTCCTCGTCGTACGTCGAGTAGTGGTACGGGGTGGTGGCCTCGAACTCGGCGGCGCAGGTGTCCACCGTCTTGTAGACCGGGCGGACGTCGAGCCGGTGCCGCAGGGTGCGCACGCCGTCCTCGGCGGCCAGCTCCGGGCGCAGCGCGGCGAGCTGCCGGTCGGACAGCCCGGCCCGCTTGGCCCGGCGCAACAGGTCGGCGTCGAGCACCGGGGCGTCGACGATCTCGGCCCGCAGCTCGACCAGCCCGGCGATCTGGTCCAGGAACCACGGGTCGATCCCACCGGACGCCTCGGCGACCTCGGCCACCGACGCACCCAACCGCAGCGCCCGCTCGACGGTGTAGAGCCGGCCGTCGTGCGGCATCCGCAGCGCGGCGAGAGTGTTCTCCCTGGTGGCGTCCTGCGGATCCGGCTGGGTCCAGAAACCCACCGACTTCGTCTCCATCGAGCGCATCGCCTTGTTGAGCGCCTCGGTGAAGTTGCGCCCGAGACTCATCGCCTCGCCGACCGACTTCATCGTTGTGGTCAGCTCCGGGTCGGCGCCGGGGAACTTCTCGAACGCGAACCGGGGGATCTTCACCACCACGTAGTCCAGGGTCGGCTCGAACGCCGCCGGAGTCTTCAGCGTGATGTCGTTGGGGATCTCGTCGAGGGTGTAGCCGATGGCCAGCTTCGCGGCGATCTTCGCGATCGGGAAGCCGGTCGCCTTCGAGGCCAGGGCCGAGGAGCGCGACACCCGGGGGTTCATCTCGATCACGACGATCCGGCCGTCGACCGGGTTGACCGCGAACTGGATGTTGCAGCCGCCGGTGTCCACCCCGACCTCGCGCAGCACCGCGATGCCCAGGTCGCGCAGGTCCTGGTACTCCCGGTCGGTGAGCGTCATCGCCGGGGCGACGGTGACGCTGTCCCCGGTGTGCACGCCCATCGGGTCGATGTTCTCGATCGAGCAGACCACCACCACGTTGTCGTGCCGGTCGCGCATCAGCTCCAGCTCGTACTCCTTCCAGCCGAGCACGCTCTCCTCGATGAGCACCTCGTGCACCGGGCTGGCGGCCAGACCGGCCCCGGCGATCCGGGTCAGGTCCTCGTCGGTGTGCGCCATGCCGGAGCCCAGGCCGCCCATGGTGAACGACGGCCGGATCACCACCGGCAGACCCAGCTCCGCGACGGTCGCCCGGACCTCGTCCATCGAGTGGCAGACCCGGGACCGGGGCACCAGGCCGGCCGGGTCGGCCAGCCCCAGCCGTACGCCGGCCTTGGCGACGATCTCCTTGAACAGCTGGCGGTCCTCGCCCCGGTTGATCGCCTCGATGTTCGCGCCGATCAGCTCGACGCCGTACTTGTCGAGGACGCCCGCGGCGTGCAGGGCGACCGCGGTGTTCAACGCGGTCTGCCCGCCCAGGGTGGGCAGCAGCGCGTCGGGGCGTTCCTTGGCGATGACCAGCTCGACGAACTCCGGGGTGATCGGCTCGACGTAGGTGGCGTCGGCGAACTCCGGGTCGGTCATGATGGTCGCCGGGTTGGAGTTGACCAGGCTGACCCGGATCCCCTCACTGCGCAGCACCCGGCAGGCCTGGGTGCCGGAGTAGTCGAACTCGCAGGCCTGCCCGATCACGATCGGCCCGGAGCCGATCACCAGAATGTGCTTGAGATCGTTCCGCTTAGGCATTCGTGCGCCCCTCGCTGTGGGTCCGGCCCGAGCCGGGCTGTCCGTCGGGGCCACGGCCCTCGATCAGCTCGGCGAAACGGTCGAAGAGGTAGTCGGCGTCGTGCGGGCCGGCTGCCGCCTCCGGGTGGTACTGGACGGTGAAGGCGGGCACGTCCACGGCCCGCAGCCCCTCGACCACGTTGTCGTTGAGGCAGACGTGCGACACCTGCACGCCACCGAACTCGGTCTCGATGACCTGGTCGGGGACGACCGCGCCGGCCGGCGCGCCCGGCTCACGGCCCGGCCAGGCGACCGCGAAGCCATGGTTGTGGCTGGTCACCTCGACCTTGCCGGTGGCCCGGTCGAGCACCGGCTGGTTGATGCCCCGGTGGCCGTAGCCCAGCTTGTAGGTGCCGAAGCCGAGCGCCCGGCCGAGGATCTGGCTGCCGAAGCAGATGCCGAACAGCGGGATCCGCCGGCTGAGCACCTCCCGGGCCAGCGCCACCGGCCCCTCGGCGGTGGCCGGGTCACCCGGGCCGGGCGAGAAGAAGACCGCGTCCGCGCCGGTGGCCAGCAGGTCGTCGATGGTGGAGCCGGCGGGCAGCACGTGGGTGGTGACCCCCCGGGCGGCCAGCCGGCGCGGCACGTTGCGCTTGATGCCCAGGTCCAGCGCGGCGACTGTGTAGCGGTGGGTGCCCTCCGCCTCGACCACGTACGGCGCGGCGGTGCTCACCTCGGCGGAGAGGTCCGCGCCGACCATCTGCGGGGACTGCCGGACCCGCTCCAGCAGGGCGCGGGGGTCGTCCTCGACGCTGGAGATGCCGACCCGCATGGCGCCGCGTTCGCGCAGGTGCCGGGTGAGCGCCCGGGTGTCCACCCCGGCGATGCCGACCACCCCCTCGACGCCGAGCCGGTCCTCCAGACCACCTGTGGAACGCCAGTTGGAGCTGATCCGGGCCGGGTCGCGGACCACGTACCCGGCGACCCAGATCCGGTCGGACTCGTCGTCCTCGGAGTTCACCCCGGTGTTGCCGATGTGCGGGGCGGTCTGCACCACCACCTGCCGGTGGTAGGACGGGTCGGTCAGGGTCTCCTGGTAGCCGGTCATTCCGGTGTTGAAGACCGCCTCACCGAAGGTCTCCCCGACACTGCCGTACGACTCGCCGTGGAAGGTGCGCCCGTCCTCCAGCACCAGGATCGCGGATCTACGTTTGTTGGTCGCTCGAATCACTTGGCCTGCCCTCCGATCCGGACTGCGGGACTCCGCTTCGCTACGTTCCTCGCTCGAATCACTTGACAGCCTTTCCGTCCAGGACCGTCGGCTCGCCGCGCAGGAAGGTCGCCACGATGCGACCCGGCAGCGTCATGCGGGCGTACGGGGTGTTGCGACTGCGGCTGGCCAGCTCCGCGGGCTCGATCACCCGGCGGGCGGCCGGGTCGACCAGGGTCAGGTTGGCCGGCACCCCGGGTGCCGGGTCGAGGCCGTGGCCGTCGAGGCCGGCGATCCGGGCCGGGGTGCGCGACATCCGGTCGGCGATCAGGTCCCACTGCGGGCCGAGCACGTCGAGCGCGATGGACAGCGCCGTCTCCAGGCCGAGCATGCCCGGCCGGGCGTACGCCCACTCGCACTCCTTGTCCTCCACCGCGTGCGGGGCGTGGTCGGTGGCGACGACGTCGATGACCCCCTCGGCGAGCGCGGCGCGCAACGCGGCCACGTCGACGCCGGTACGCAGCGGCGGGTTGACCTTGAAGACCGGGTCGTAGCTGGCCGTCGGGCTCCAGCCGTCGGCGAGCGCGGGGCTGGCCAACTCGCCCCGCCCGGCCACCACCTCGTCGGTCAGCAGCAGGTGGTGCGGGGTGACCTCGGCGGTGACCCGTACCCCACGGGCCTTGGCCTGACGCAGCACCTCGACGCTGCCGGCGGTGGAGACGTGGCAGACGTGCAGCCGGCTGCCGACGTGCTCGGCGAGCAGCACGTCCCGGGCGATGATCGCCTCCTCGGCGACCGCCGGCCAGCCGGTCAGCCCGAGCCGGGTGGAGACCTCGCCCTCGTGCATCTGCGCGCCCTCGGTGAGCCGGGGCTCCTCGGCGTGCTGGGCGATGATCCCGTCGAACGCCTTGACGTACTCCAGCGCCCGGCGCATCAGCTTCGGGTCGGCCACACAGTGCCCGTCGTCGGAGAAGATCCGCACCCGGGCCGCCGAGTCGGCCATCGCGCCCAGTTCGGCGAGCCGCTCGCCGGCCAGGCCGACGGTGACCGCGCCGATCGGCTGCACGTCGACCAGCCCGGCCTGCCGGCCGAGCCGCCAGACCTGCTCGACCACGCCGGCGGTGTCGGCGACCGGCGAGGTGTTCGCCATCGCGCAGACCGCGGTGTAGCCGCCGAGCGCCGCCGCCCGGGAGCCGGACTCCACGGTCTCGGCGTCCTCCCGGCCGGGCTCGCGCAGGTGGGTGTGCAGGTCGACCAGGCCGGGCAGGGCGACAAGTCCGGTGCCGTCGACGACGGCGGCGTCCGGTGCGGTCAGCCCGGTCCCGGCAGCGGCCACGACGCCGTCGCGGATCAGCAGGTCGGTCGGCGCGCCGCCCACGACGCTCACGTTCTTGATCAGGTACGCGGTCACCGGTTGTTCCCTCCGAGCAGCAGGTAGAGCACGGCCATCCGCACGGAGACCCCGTTGGCGACCTGTTCGACGATGGTGGAGCGGGGTGAGTCGGCGACCTCGGGGGTGATCTCCATCCCCCGGTTCATCGGGCCGGGGTGCATGACGATCGCGTGCTCGGGCAGCCGGCGCATGCGCGGGCCGTCCAGCCCGTAGCGCCTGGCGTACTCGCGGGCCGACGGGAAGTAGGAGTCGTTCATCCGCTCCCGCTGCACCCGCAGCATCATCACCACGTCCACCCCGGGCAGCACGGCGTCGAGGTCGTAACAGACGTCGGTGTCCGGACGGGACACCGCGGCCGGGCCGGCGTCGACCTCCGCGGGCGCGGTCACCGGCGGCGCGCCGCCGGCGCGGGCGGCCCAGTCGACAGGGATCAGCGTCGGCGGGCCGACCAGGGTGACCTTGGCGCCGAGGGTGCTCAGCAACAGGACGTTGGAGCGGGCCACCCGGGAGTGCAGCACGTCGCCGACGATCGCCACGTGCAGGCCGGCGAGCCGACCCAGCCGGGCCCGCATGGTGTACGCGTCGAGCAGCGCCTGGGTGGGGTGCTCGTGGGTGCCGTCGCCGGCGTTGACCACCGACCCGTCCACCCAGTTCGCCAACCGGTGCGGGGCCCCGGAGGCGGGGTGCCGGACGACCACCGCGTCGGCCCCCATCGCCTGGAGGGTCAGCGCGGTGTCCTTCAGGCTCTCGCCCTTGGTGACGCTGGAGCCCTTGGCGGAAAAGTTGATCACGTCGGCGCTGAGCCGCTTGGCGGCGGCCTCGAACGAGATCCGGGTCCGGGTGGAGTCCTCGTAGAAGAGGTTGACCACTGTCCGGCCACGCAGTGCCGGGAGCTTCTTGACCTCCCGGCCGGCGACGGTGGCCATCTCGGCGGCGGTGTCGAGGATCTGGGTGGCGGTGCCGGCGTCCAGGTCGGCACCGGAGAGCAGATGCCTGATCATGACTGGGACCGCCTCTCGTACGCCGCTGCGGGGTGCCGTCGCGGTGCGCTCATCGCGTACTCCCGTAGAGCTTGACCTCGTCGGCGCCGTCGACCTCGGCGAGGGTGACCCGGACGCTCTCGGCGAGCGCGGTCGGGATGTTCTTGCCGACGTAGTCGGCGCGGATCGGCAGCTCCCGGTGGCCCCGGTCGACCAGCACGGCGAGCTGCACCGAGGCGGGCCGGCCGACGTCGTTGAGGGCATCGAGGGCGGCCCGGACGGTACGGCCGGAGAAGAGCACGTCGTCGACGAGGACGACCCGCTTGCCGTCGATGCCGCCCGGCGGCAACTGGGTGGGGCCGACCGCGCGGGTGGCGTGCCGGCGCAGGTCGTCGCGGTAGAGGGTGATGTCGAGCACCCCGACCGGGACGTCGACGTCCTCGAAGGTGCTGATCCGGGCGGCGAGCCGTCGGGCCAGCGGGGCACCACGGGTGGGAATGCCGAGCAGGACGGTCTCGGCGGCGCCCTGGGTCTTCTCCAGGATCTGGTGGGCGATCCGGTCGACGACGCGCTGGACGTCGGCGCTGGCGAGGATCACCTTCACCGAGGGTTGTCGCTCGGGCGACGGATGGGCAGCCGGTGGGCAGGCCACGGCGGACCTCCTTCCCCGCCTCACGGGACGGGTCGTTAAAGGATGTCGGGGGTGTCCGGTCGGGTCGCGGGCGGCCCGACCGGGGGCTGGCGGCCACGTTACCAGCGGTCACCTGGCGGTTCACCGCGACCCACTGATCCCCGGATCAGGACGGTGAAATGGGGACAACTCCCCCGCTATCTCCGATGGGAATGTCACGAGCACTTGACCACGTGTCGCAATCCCCGTACCGTCACGCTCCGTAGCGATCGCTGGGAGAACCCCAAAGCACAGCACCTGGGAGTGTCCGAATGCCCTCTGAATACGCCAAGTCGCTGGGTGCCCGCCTGCGCTCCATCCGCCAGCAGCAGGGTCTGTCCCTGCAGGGGGTGGAGGAGAAGTCGAACGGACGCTGGAAGGCCGTGGTGGTCGGCTCATACGAGCGCGGCGACCGGGCCGTCACCGTGTCCCGCCTGGCGGAGCTGGCCGACTTCTACCGCGTTCCCGTCTCGGAGCTGCTGCCCGACGGCAGCGGTGTGCGGCACGAGCCCACCAGCAAGATCGTCCTGGACCTGGAGCGACTCTACGACGAGGCCTCCGAGGACCTCGCCTACGTCGCCCGGTACGCCCGGGCGATCCAGCAACAGCGCGGCGACTACAACGGTCGGGTGCTCTCCATCCGCGCCGACGACCTGCGCGCCCTGGCGATCGTCTACGACGCCTCGCCGTCCGGGCTGATCGAGCGGCTCACCGAGCACGGTGTGCTGGTGGCCGACCCGCGGGCGTTCTTCGCCTCCTGATCCGCGGTCGCCGACGAGAGTGGCCCGTGCCGGACGGCACGGGCCACTCTCGTCACACGTCCCCACCCGACAGACGTACCGCCCGACCCCGGGCCCGGCGGCACCCGCCCGGCCCGGGGTCAGCGGGTGGCGTACTCGGCGATCCGGCCGAGGATGCCGTTGAGGAAGCGCGGCGAGTCGTCGGTCGACATCTGCCGGGCCAGTTCCACCGCCTCGCTGATCGCCACCGCGTCGTCGATCTCGTCGACGTAGAGCAGCTCGTAGACGGCGATGCGGGCCAGGTTGCGGTCGACCGCCGGCATCCGGTCCAGGGTCCAGCCCTCGGCGTAGCTGGCGATCACCTCGTCGATCCGGTCGAGGTGCGCGGCGACCCCCTCGACCAGACCGACCGCGTAGTCCAGGTGCTCGGGACGCGGTTTCTCGATCCGCTCGACGTAGCCGGCGAGCACCTCGACCGGGGGCCGGTCCCGCAGGTCGGCCTCGAAGAGCACGTCCAGCGCCCGCTTGCGCGCCTTGCGGCGCGCCGGCATCTGCTGCTTGGCACCCTCGGCCATCAGGCTCGGCCGAGGTAACGGCCGTCGCGGGTGTCGACCTTGATCTTCTCGTCGGTGGTGATGAAGAGCGGCACCTGCACGGTCGCGCCGGTCTCGACGGTGGCCGGCTTGTTGCCGCCGGTCGACCGGTCGCCCTGCAGACCCGGCTCGGTGTAGGTGACCTGGAGCACCACACTGGTCGGCAGCTCGATGTAGAGCGGCACGTCCTCGTGGGTGGCGACGGTCACCTCGGCCTCGGGGAGGAGGTAGTTGGCGGCCTCGCCGACGGTGCCGCCGGGGACGGTGATCTGGTCGAACGTCTCCAGATCCATGAAGACGAAGTCCTCACCGTCGGCGTAGAGGTATTGCATGGTGCGCTTGTCGACGGTGGCGGTCTCGACCTTGGTGCCCGCGTTGAAGGTCTTGTCGACGACCTTGCCGGACAGCACGTTCTTCAGCGTCGTGCGGACGAACGCCCCGCCCTTACCGGGCTTGACGTGCTGGAACTCGACGACGGCCCAGAGCTCCCCGTCGAGGTTGAGTACCAGGCCGTTCTTGAGGTCGTTGGTGGATGCCATTTCCTGCCTTGATCATCAATTGGCGGACAGACGTGCCGAGTCTACTAGCTGCGCCTAATCGGCGGCGGGGTCGACGGCCGGGGCCCGATCCGGACCACCAACCGCGCCGACCATCACGCTCAGTGACGAGGAGGGTCAGCCGGTCAGCCGGGTGGCGAGGTACCGCAGGGCAAGCCGGTAGCCGTCCACGCCAAGACCACAGATCACCCCGGTGGCCACCGCCGACACCACCGAGTGGTGCCGGAACTCCTCCCTGGCGTGGATGTTGGAGATGTGCACCTCGACCAGCGGCCCCCGCAGCAACGCGCAGGCGTCCCGCACCGCGACCGAGTAGTGCGACCAGGCCGCCGGGTTGAGCACCACCGCCGCCGCCTCGTCCGCCGCGCCGTGCAGCCAGCCGAGCAGCTCGTGCTCCGCGTCGGTCTGCCGGACCACCACGTCCAGCCCCAGTTCGCGGCCCGTCTCCACGCAGAGCGCCACCAGGTCGGCATAGCTGGTCACGCCGTACACGTCGACCTGGCGGGTGCCCAACCGGCCCAGGTTCGGGCCGTTGAGCACGTACACCCGGGGGGTGTCCGGCCCGCTCACCGGCTGACCTCCCGGAAGGCGGCGTGCAGCAGGTCGTCGTCGGGGCCGTCCAGGATCGCCGGGCGGGCCAGGCCGTCGAGCACCACGAACCGCAGTCGGCTGCCCCGCGTCTTCTTGTCCACCCGCATCGCCGCCAGCAGGGCCGGCCAGGCCTCCGCCGGGTAGCTGGTGGGCAGGCCCAACGCGGTCAGCACACGGCGGTGCCGCTCGGCGGTCGCCGGGTCGAGCCGACCGGCCAACCGGGCGAGCTCACCGGCGTAGACGGTGCCGACGGAGACCGCGTGCCCGTGCCGCCAGCGGTACCGCTCGACCTTCTCGATCGCGTGCGCCAGGGTGTGCCCGTAGTTGAGCACCTCCCGGACGCTCGACTCCCGCAGGTCACCGGAGACCACGTCGGCCTTGACCCGGATCGCCCGCTCGATCAGCTCCCGGACCACCGGCCCGGCCGGGTCGACGGCGGCGGCCGGATCCGCCTCGACCAGGTCCAGGATCACCGGGTCGGCGATGAAACCGCACTTGACCACCTCGGCCAGCCCGGCGGCCAGGTCGGCCGGCGGGAGGCTGTCCAGCGTGTCCAGGTCGGCCAGCACCCCGACCGGCGGGTGGAAAGCGCCCACCAGGTTCTTGCCGGCCGCCGTGTTGACCCCGGTCTTGCCGCCGACCGCGGCGTCGACCATGCCGAGCAACGACGTCGCCACCGGCACCCAGGGCACCCCGCGCAACCAGCAGGCCGCGACGAAGCCGGCCAGGTCGGTCACCGCACCGCCGCCCACCCCGACCACCGCATCGGTACGGGTGAAGCCGGCCGCACCGAGCCGGTCCCAGCAGTCGGCGGCCACCTCGAACCGCTTACCCGCCTCGGCGTCGGGCACCTCGATCGCCAGCGGGGTCGCCCCCGCGGCGGCCAGCGTCTCGCCGATCAGGTCGGCCAGCTCCTTGAGCGGCGGCGCGTGCAGCACCGCCACCCGGGACGCCCCGGGCAGCAACGCGGGCAGCTCGGCCAGCAGGCCCCGCCCGACCAGTACGTCGTACGGCTGCTCGCCGCCGACCGGAATCCGGGTCACCTCGTTCATCGCCGGCAGCCTAGTCCAGGGGCGACCCCCGGCACGGCCACTGTCCACCTGCTGGTGTGGCCGGTTCGAGGGCCACGTGACCGGGGGCCGCGTGACCGGACGACGCGGCAGGCGTTTAGCCCGACGGGACCCGGGCACCGGGGACGGGATCGACCCCGAACGTGGAGGCATCCATGGCCAACACCACCATCGACGGCGCGGACATCCGACTGCCCGCCGTCGTCCTCGGCGTCGGCCTCGGCGGGTTCGTCGACGGCATCGTCCTGCACCAGGTGCTCCAGTGGCACCACATGCTCAGCAGCACCGGCAGCGACAACGTCGGTATCCGGGCGTACCCGGTGGACACCGTGCCCGGGTTGCAGATGAACACCCTGTGGGACGGGCTGTTCCACGTGGTGACCTGGGTGGCGGTGCTCACCGGGCTGGCCCTGCTGTACGCCCGGGTGACCCGGTCCCGGGGCCGGTTGTGGCGCTCCGGCCTGCTCTGGGGCTGGGCGCTCGTGGGCTGGGGCCTGTTCAACCTGGTCGAAGGGGTGATCGACCACCACCTGCTCGGCATCCACCACGTGCACGGTGGCCCGCACCAGACCGCCTGGGACGTCGGCTTCCTGCTGCTCGGGGCGGCGCTGGTGGGGCTCGGCTGGGCGGTCCAGCGGCGTGCCACGGCCGTGGACACCTGCGCCGGGTGGCGATGACCGGGTCGCACGGCGGCGGGGTGGCACCGCTGCTGCTCGTACCGATGCTGCTGTTCTGGGGTTATCTGGCCGCTGCCCTGCGCCAGCGTGACCCGGGCCGCGCCGGCTGGAGCCACTGGCGGACGGCCGGCTTCGGCGCCGGCACGGCGTTGCTCGCGGTGGCCGTACTGTTGCCCGCCCACGACCTGGTCGGGCACATGTGGCAGCACCTGCTGGTCGGCATGCTGGCGCCGCTCGGGCTGGTGCTCGGCGCACCCGGCACGCTGGCCCTGCGGACGGTACGGCCCCGGGTCGGCCGGGCGGCCCTGCGGCTGCTGCGCCGTCCCGCCGTGGCGGCGGCCTCCCACCCGGTCACCGGGCTGCTGCTCACCGCCGGGGGCCTCTACCTGCTGCACCTGACCCCGCTGTACCGGGCCACCCTGACCCATCCCGGCCTGCACCCGCTGGTCCTGTTGCACTTCCTGATCAGCGGGTACGTCTTCAGCTGGGCGATCGCCGGGCCCGACCCGGGGCCGCACCGCCCCGGCGTGCCGGTGCGGCTGGTGGTGCTGGGACTGTCCGTCGCCGCCCACGCCACCCTCGCCCAGCTGATGTACGCCGGCCTGGTCGACGCCGACGTCCCACCGGCCCAGCTGCGGGCGGCGGCGACCCTGATGTACTACGTCGGTGACCTGGCCGAGATCCTGCTCGCCCTGGCCCTGCTGGTGACCTGGCGACCCGCGCCCCGCCGGGACCGGCCGGCCCCGGCCCGGTCGGACCGCCGCCGGGTGGGCGCGGTCAGGGCTTGAGCAGGGCGACGATCTCGGCGACGATCTCCTCCGGCGAGCGGCCGTCGGTGACCACCGTCGCCGTCGCCACCTCGGTGTAGAGCGGTCGGCGCTGGTCCATGAGGTACTTGAGGGTGGCGCGTGGATTGACCGACAGCAGCGGCCTGCCGGCACCGAGCCCGACCCGCTTCACCGCGTCGGGGAGCTCCACCGACAGGTGCACCACGGTGTGCCCGACCAGCGCGGCCCGGCTCTCCTCGGCGAGGATCGCGCCGCCACCGAGGGCGAGCACCCCGGCGTGCGACGTCAACGCCGCCAGCACCGCGGCCCGTTCCAGGTCCCGGAAGTGCGCCTCACCCTCGTCGATGAAGATCTCCGGGATCGGCTTACCGGCCAGTTCCTCGATGTCGGTGTCGGTGTCCCGGAACGCCACCCCGAGCAGGGCCGCCAACTCCACGCCGACGGTGCTCTTGCCGGACCCGGGCGCCCCCACCAGCACACAGACGGGCTTCGTCACGGCTGTGGCCTTTCGTTCACGGCACTCACCGGATCGACCTTCCGTTCGCGACTGCGGGGCTCCGCTGCGCTGCACTCCTCGCGCTCACCGGATGATCAGGGCGTCGAGGTAGCCGGCGACGTTGCGGCGGATCTCGGCCACCGAGTCGCCGCCGAACTTCTCGGTGGCGGCCTCGGCGAGCACCAGCGCCACCATCGCCTCGGCGACCACCGCCGCGGCGGGGACGGCGCAGACGTCGGAGCGCTGGTTGATCGCGGTCGCCGGCTCCCCGGTGCTGACGTCGACGGTGGCCAGCGCACGGTTCAGCGACGAGATCGGTTTCATCGCCGCCCGCACCCGTACCGGCTCGCCGGTGGTGATGCCGCCCTCCAGGCCGCCGGCCCGGTCGGTCACCCGACGGACCCCGGTGGCGGTGGGCATGATCTCGTCGTGCGCCTCGGAGCCCCGGGACCGGGCCTGCTGCCAACCGTCCCCGATCTCCACCCCCTTGATCGCCTGGATGGACATCAACGCGCTCGCCAGCCGGGCGTCGAGCTTGCGGTCCCACTGCACGTGGCTGCCCAGGCCCGGCGGTACGCCGTACGCCAGCACCTCGACCACGCCGCCGAGGGTGTCGGCGGCCTTCTTCGCGGCGTCGACCTCGGCGACCATCCGGGCGCTGGCGTCCGGGTCGAGGCAGCGCAACGGGTCCGCGTCGATCCGCTGGGCGTCCTCGGGCGTCGGTCGTAGCCCCGGCTTCGCGGCCACCGAGCCGAGCTCCACCACGTGCGACACGATCTCGATGCCGAGGGCCTGCTTCACCAGGGCCTTCGCCACGGTGCCGACGGCGACCCGGGCGGCGGTCTCCCGGGCGCTGGCCCGCTCCAGGATCGGCCGGGCGTCGGTGTGGCCGTACTTCTGCATGCCGGCCAGGTCGGCGTGGCCGGGCCGGGGACGGGTCAGCGGGGCGTTACGGGCCTGGCTGGCCAGCTCGTCCGGGTCGACCGGGTCGGCGGCCATCACCGTCTGCCACTTCGGCCACTCCGAGTTGCCCACCCGGATCGCGACCGGGCTGCCCAGGGTGACACCGTGCCGCAGGCCCCCGATGACCTCGACCTCGTCCTGCTCGAACGCCATCCGGGCACCCCGGCCGTAGCCGAGCCGACGACGGGCCAGCTCACCGACGATGTCACTGGTGGTCACCGCCACCCCGGCGGGGACCCCCTCCAACATCGCTACCAGAGCCGGACCGTGTGATTCACCTGCAGTCAGCCAACGCAACACAGCGGCCAGTCTGTCACGCCCGGTGCCCGCCCCCACGCCGTGCCCGGTCCGTCCCGCCCTGCGGACGCCGATGCCCACCACACGGCCTGTCGACCCGGCTCAGGACCAGTCGAAACGCATCCCCAACCGCTGCTCCAGCGCCGCGTTGTGCGGGGCGAAGTGCGCGCTCAGCTCGGCCCGCACCGGCGCCGGCATGGCGCTGCTACGCCGGTGGTTGTGCGCCTCGTACGCGGCGAGCCGGTGCGGGGGCAGGCCGAGGAAGTCGAGCACCCGGGCATAGGTCGCGGCCGGTTCGGCGTACAGCGTCTCGCTGGGCAGGATCAGCAGCTGGGAGCGGTCGAAGCGGTCCAGCCACGGCGTCAGGTGCTCCAGGTAGCGGCCCCGGGCCCGGTAGGTGTACCAGTCGTACGCCTCGCTGAAGTACGTCGGGTCGGCGATCAGCTTCTCCCGCTCCCCCGCCGTCCGCTCCTCCTCGCGGGCCAGCGCCTCGGCGAAGTCCAGCGGCTCCTTCCCCTCGGTCCGCCGCTCCTTCCAGTGCGAGTACGCCCGCTCCACCGGATCCCGGAGCAGGAAGATCAACCGCACCTCGGGCAGCAGCTCGGCGACCCGCTGCGGGACGAGCGGGTGGAACATGTACAGCGGCGCGGCCTCGCCGACGCGGGCCGGCCCACCGTGCCGGCGTTCCAGGGCCTGGCGGTGCCGCGCGGTCGGGAAGTGCGAGCGGTACCAGGCCTCGCCCCGGCCCCAGTTCTCCTCGAAGTAGTGCGAGGTCTTGGTGTTCCAGGCCGGGAAGAGCCGGGGCACCAGCGGATGCGCCAGCAGGTAGCGCCAGAGCGAGGTGGTGCCGCCCCGCTTGGTGCCGGTGATCAGGAAGTCCGGCAGCGGCCGGCGGTCGCTGGTGCGTTCGCCGTACCGGACCAGTGAGCTGCGCACCTGGTGGGTGACCTGGTGCGGGACCACACCCTTGAGGCGGTCGCGGATCGTCATCGTCTCCCTCTCGTCACGCCGGTCTCGGCCTGAGCATCGTCACGCCGACTTCGGCCTGAGCATCGTCACGGCGGCCCGCACCGTACGCCGGACCCGCCGGTCCAGCAGCAGCCCGGCGGCGACGACCGCCAGCACCACCAGGGCCAGCGCCAGACCGGCCAGCCCCCGGCCGGCGACCAGCGCGCTGAGCACCGCCACCACCGCCGCGCCGCCACCGGCCCCGACCGCCGCCCAGCCCACCGAGCGGGTGAGCAGCGGCTCGCCGATCGCCACCCGGGCGGCCACCGCGGCCAGCACGTTCTCGGCGACCACCCCGGCCGTCCAGGCGTACGCCGCGCCGAGGGCCCCGTGGTCGGGGACGAGCAGGAAGCCCAGCCCCACGGTGAGCGCCAGCCCGACCACCGTGGCCTGGAGGTGGCGGGCGCTGTTGCCGCTCATCAGCAGCATCGTCTGCACGATGCCCACCCCGGAGTTGACGAGCATCGCCCCGGCGAGCACCGCCAGCGGAGCGGCCCCGGCGGTGAACCCGTCGCCGAAGAGGCCGAGGAAGGCGGGCGCGAAGACCGCCAGGAGCAGGTACGCCGGCCAGGACAGCAGGATGATCACGACGGTGACCCGCCGGTAGACGAGCGCCGCGTCGGCGGTACGCCCCTGCCCGAGCAGCCGGGACAGCTGCGGCGCGACGGCCACCCGCAACCCCTGCATGATCAACAGACCGGCCAGGGCGTACCGGCCGACCGCGCCGAAGACACCGGACTCGTCCGCGCCCGCCAACGCCGAGGTGAGCAGCACCCCGACCCACATGCTGCTGGCGTCGATGGCCGCCGACACCGCCCGGGGCAACGCAAAGCCCCAGAGGGTACGCCAGTCCGCGCCGTCCGGCCGCAGCCGCGCCCCGGCGAGCAGGCCGAGGGGCCGCAGCAACAGCACGGCGGCGGCGACCACGGCCAACGCCACCGGCAGCAGCCAACCGCCGAAGCCGACGGCCACCCCGGCACCGGTGGCGACGGTCGCCAGCAGCAGGACGGGCCGGGCCGACGGCACCAGCACGTACTGGATGCCGACCACGGCGGTCACCGGTCGGACCGCCCGGACGGCGGCGAGCAGCACTGTCAGCGCCACGGTGACCGGCAGCGCCAGGAAGGCCAGCCGCAGCAGCGTCGGCCCCTCCGCCCCCTCGAAGAAGACCGGGGCGAGCCGGTCGGCGGTGAGCGCACCGACCGTCGCCACCAGCCCGGTGAGCCCGAGCACCGGCAGCAGGGCGACCGGCAGCAGTCGGGCGGCGTCGCCATCGGCACCGGGACGACGTCGGGGCAACGCCCAGACCAGGGCGGTGTCCGCACCGGCGCAGCAGATCGCGCCCAGGATGGAGACCACGCCGATGGCGGTGAAGAGCGCGCCGGAGCCGTCGGTGCCGAAGCCACGCACGATGACCACGGTGAGCAGGAAACCCAGCGCGCCGTTGACCGCCGCGCCGACCAGCCCGACAGCGCCGTTGCGGGCGCTGCGCCGTACCTCGCCGGAACCGCCCGCCGTGCCCGGGGCGTCCGCCGCCGGCCCGAACGACGGGTCGGCCGCAACGGTACGGCGGTCGACCTGCCGGGGAATCGCCGCAGTGGTTCCGGGTCCCGGTCGCCTCATGCCCGCTCCCTGCCGTCCTCGGTGCCGGTCTGGTCTTCGGTCCGGGTGGTGACCCGGGCCGGTGGGGCGGCCCCGGAGGGCTGCGCCGGCCGCACCACGGTCGGCGCGTCCACCCCACCGGCCGGACGGGAACCGCCGGACGGCGGACGGGAACCGCCGGACGGAGCCGGGGGCCGGGCCGGAGCCTGGGTCGGCACCGAAGTTGGAGCCGGAGCCGGGGGCACGACCGGAACCGGGGATGCGGGACCAGTGGGGGTGGCTCCGGTGGGCGGAGCGGGAACGCTGGCGGTGGCCCTGCCGGGTCGGGTCGGGACGGTGGCCGATGCCCTGGCCGGTACGGATGCCGTCCCGGTGGCCGAGGCCGCGCCCGTGGCCGGTACGCCGGGGGCCGACGACGCCGCCCGGGGCGGACGTGGCTGGGTGACTCCCGGCGCGAGTGTCACCGCGCGGTTCACCGGCCCGTTGACCGCCGCCAACCCGGCCCCGACCGCGAAGAAGATGACCGACATGTTCGGGTCGATGTAGGCGTACACCGGGATCACCACGAGGGCGATCACCGGGATGGTGCTCAGCCACTGCCCGGCCGGGGAGACCGCCGTGGCCAACCGTTTCGCGATCAGCACCAGCCAGGCCAGGAAGGCGATCAGGGCCGGGATGCCGTGGCTGTAGAGCACCTGCCAGACCATGCCCTGGGTGCCGAGTGGTTCCTCGGCGAGCGTGGTGTCGACACTGTTGGGTGCGCCGTACCCGAGCAGCGGCGAGCGTTCGACCGCCTGGAGGGTACGCACGTAGAGGTCCATCCGGTCGACGTTGGTGTCGGTGCTGCTGACCCGGTTGTCGATCAGCTCCTGCACCGGCACCACCAGGCTGACCACCCAGACCAGCAGCACCAGCCCGCCGATCGAGGCGATGAGCTTGGCGTTGCCCCGGACCAGCGCCCGCAGGCCCAGGTAGGTCAGCCCCGCGCCGAGGCCGAGGAACATGCCCCGGTTGAGGGTCATGAACGCCGGCACCATCGACAGCGGCAACGACACCAGCAACGCCACCCGGAACTTGCCGGTACGCACCGAGGTCAGGTACGCCAGCACGCACGGCACCAGCAGCGCGTACGCCGTACCCCAGTTGTTGGTGTACGGGTAGGGCGCGGCGGTCCGGTAGATCGGGGCCCGCGAGACCGGGTTGAACTCGTTGGCCCGCACGTGGGTCAACGCCTGGATGAACCGCTCCCCCGACATGCTGCCCGGCAGCAGCATCTCCACCGGGGTGGTGAGCTGGAAGCGGGGTGCCAGCACGGCCAACCAGCCCAGGGCGACCACGCCCAGCCAGTACCAACCGAGAGGGCGGAGCACCTGGTCCCAGGGGACGCCGTCGCGGACCAGGTTGTAGACGTAGACGCAGACGATCAGGGCGGTCAGCATGAAGCCGAAACGCAACCCGGAGGTGAAATAGGCGGTGACCCGGTCCAGTCGGGTGAAGCTGAGCAGCACCAGGGCGAGCAGCACCAGCCAGCAGGCGGTGCCGGTGGGCAGCGCCACCCGGCCCCGGGTGACCAGCAGGCCCAGCAGCACCACCCCGAACGCCGACCAGCCGAGGTAGAAGCCGCCGAGCACCCACCAGAGCGGCATCAACCCGAACATCGCCAGCAACGGCCAGGTGGGCAGCGGCGGCGGCCCGGCGGGCGATCCGCCCACCCGCCGGTCAGACACCCCGCCCCCGGCGCTGGGCCAGCCGGAGCACCCGCTCTCCGGAGAGCAGTCCGAGCACCACCGGGACGGTCACCAGCACCCGCTTCTCCCGGGGGTTGAGCCGGACCACCCGGCCGAGTTCCCGCACCGCCTCCCGCCGCCGCCGGCCGGAGGCGAGCGCGAAGGCGATCTGGCCGTGCAGCCGGGCCAGACCGGTCCGGCTAGCTGCCAACTCGGGGTGCTTGTCCAGCAGGTAACGGGTGGCCTCGACGATGGTCGCCCAGCGACCGAAGAAGAACGAGCCACCGTGCCAGTCGACCACCACAAGCACCTCGGGCACGATCACCACCGGGCCGTGCCCGGCGATCCGCAGCAGCCACTCGTAGTCCTCGCCGTAGCCGCCGGGCAGCTCCTCGTCGACCGGACCGATCGCGTCCCAGGTGGAACGCCGGATGAGGATGGTGCTGGAGTGCACCTCCATGATCCGGTCCTCGACGAAGTCGGGCAGGGTGACCTCGGCCCGGTCGAGTTGCCGTTCCTTGGCGATGCCCGGCCCCTCCAACCGGATCCCGCAGCTCGCGGCGGCGGCGTCGGGGCGCTGCGCCAGCAGCTCCACCTGCCGGCGAAGCTTCCCCGGCAGCCAGAAGTCGTCGTCGTCGCAGAACGCGATCAACTCGGCAGCGGCCTCGTCGACGCCTGTGTTACGACCGCCGGGCAGGCCCTGCCGGTGGGTGTTGGGAACGTAGCGCAGGGTCCGGCCGGCCGGGACGTCGACGGCCAGCTCGCGCAGGTCGGTGTGGTCGTAGACCACGACGCACTCCACCGGCCCGGGGTAGTCCTGGTCGAGCACCGCGCGGACGGCCCGTTCCAGCAGGCCGGGCCGGTCCCGGGTGGCGATCACCACGGTCACCGGCGGGTGCTGCGGGGCGGCCGTCGGCTCAGTCACGCTTCTCTCCCGTCACCACGAACCCGACCGGCTCGACCCCCACCGCGCGCAGCCGTTCCACCAGTTGGCTCAGCCTGCCGGTGCGGGTCTTGTCCCGGGCGGCGACCAGCACCGCCCGGCCCTCCCGGGCGGCCCGCACGCCCCGCTCGTCGTGCAGGGCGGGTGGCGCGTCGATCACGGTCACCCCGCCGGCCACCGGCGCGTCCAGCGGGACCAGGCGCACCGCACCGGTGCCGATACACAGCTCCTCGCCGTCGGTGGCGGGGGCCTCCTTCGGCAGGACCCGGGGGATGATCTCGGTCTTGTCCGCCGCCGTGGTGGTGGACCGGTAGACCCCGCCGTTCTTCGCATCCTCGGTGGGGAACGGCCGGGGCTTGCGGACCGGCTGGATGATCATGGTGTCTTCCGGGTTGCCCGCCGGTGCCGGGGCGGCAGCCGCCGGAGCCGGCGTCGGGACGCTGCTGGGCATCGGCCGGGGGCGGGGCACCCGGGGACGGGCCGACTCGACGGCCGGGTGCCGGCGCTGGGCATCGGTGAGCAACGCCCGGATCCGGTCCCGGCTCTCCGGGGCGACACCCAGGCGCACCTGGTGCCCGGCCTGGGCGAGCGCCGCGGCGACCCCGGCGGTGACCTGTTCCCGTCGCTCGTCGTCGGCGCTGGACAGCAGGACCAGCGGCAGCGGCTTCGGCCCGTCCACCCAACGGCCCAGGGCCAGCACCAGGTAGCGCAGGTCGGTGTCGGAGAGCCGGCCGGCGCCGTCGCGTCCGACGGTCCCCAGCAGTGGGGCGCCCACCAGCGCGGACGCCTCGGCGGCGGTACGCACCCGGCGGTCCATGGACTCCCGGACGAAGGCGACCAACCCGCCGACGAGCAGGCCGCCGAGCAGGCCGGCGACCAGGATCAGCGGGGCGGCGTCCCGACTGGACGGGACGGGCGCCCGTGCGGCGCTGGTCACCGAACCGGGGCTGAGATCCGCCGAAGCGATCTTGGACCGCTGTTCGGCGAGGGTGGCGAGCTGGTCGTTGAGCGCCCGCAGCTGGTCCAGCAGGGCGCTGGTGCGCGGCGACGGGCTGGAGGAGCCCTGGTTGGCCGGCAGCGACCGCTGGGTGGTGGTGCGCTGGCTGGTGACCAGGGCGATCGTCTCGTCGTAGGACTTGAGCACGGCGGCGCGCTGGTTCTCGTACATGCCCTTGCGCAGTTCGAGGTACGACTCGGCGGCGCCGTTCGCGCCGTCCACCGCCTCGGCCTCGCCGTGCCCGGCGTAGCTGAACCGCATCACCTGGCCGCCGACAGGCGTCTCCACGGCGAGCGCGTCGGCCACGTCGGTGGTGTCCCGGCCGGTGATCGAGGCGACCTTGTCGATGACGTCGTTGCTGGTGGCGATCCCGCTCTCGGCGGTCATGTTGACCGCCCGGTCGGCGCCGCCGGAGGGCACCGAGAACGGGTCGGTGACCACCGGGCGGACCACCACGGCCGTGGTGGCGGTGTAGGTGGGAGGGAAGACCAGCAGGTAGGCGGCCACCAGCAACAGCACCAACCCGGTGGCGGCGAGCACCGTGCGCCACCGCCGCACCGGGATACGGGCCAACTCGGCCAGGCCGACCGGGCGCTGCCGGGCGGGAGTGACGTCGGTCACATCCATCAGTCAGGTCCTCTTGCGATGCGGGAGTGGGCGGGTCGGCGCGGGCCGGACGACGGCCCCGGTGCGAGCCGCTGATGGTCCCATTGTCGCCGACCGTTCACCTGCGGTCGACAGCCGACCGGTCCCCCTGTGACACGGGTGGTCCGCCGGTGCCTCTGGGGACACCGGCGGACCACCCGTACCGGGTACGGATCAGGAGGTGGCGAAGAACAGCGTCCGGCTCGACCAGTTCACGCCGGCGCCGGCCGGCGCGATCTCGACCGAGGCGGCACCGTCGACGGCGGCCTCGTCGAACGGCACGGCCCGCAGCGAGCCGTTGCTGTTGCCGTAGACGATCTTGCCGTTGACCCAGGCCATCCCCCGCACGTTGCCCCAGTTCAGGCTCACGCTCGGCAGGGTGAACTCGGTGCAGCCCACGATGTAGCCGTCCGGCTCCAGGTAGCGGTAGAACAACTTGTTGGTGCCGGACTTGGTGTAGTACATCCGACCGTTGAGGTAGAACGCCCCACTCATCGTCGAAGGCTTGAACCAGTTGTTGTAGCCGCTGCTGATCCAGGGCGCACCCACCGAGCCGCCCGAGAGGATCGACACGTCCAGGTAGCTGCCGTTGGGCGCGGTCGCGTCGGTCTTCGACCAGTAGAGCTTGTTGCCGATCGTGAACGACGCCCCGGCCGAGGTGAGGTTCGGCTGGCTGCTGCTCACCGGCGTACCCAGCGTGCTGCCGTCGAACGGCACCTTGGTGGCCTGGCCGTCAGCGGTGCCGACGTACAGGAAGCCCGACGCCGCGGTCGGCGCGTTGGTCGCCGCGACGGTACGGCCACCGGCGAGCGGGAACAGCCCCAGCCGGCCGTGGTACTCGTTGCCCAGACCGTCGGAGTCGAAGCCGGCGTACAGGCCGGTGCTGCCCCGCCACAGCTCCCACATGATCGGACCCCAGGTGGTGGTGCCCGCCGGGGCGCCCGAACGGGTCGGGTTCCAGACCAGCGGCAGGCCGTTGATCGGGTCCAGCGCGCCCAGACCGAACCGGTTGATCGCCCCGGAGCCGGCCGAGTCGTTGCCGTTGGCGTTGCTCAGCCAGCGGAAGTGACCACCGACGTAGACCACGTTGTCGGCCACCTCGACGGAGGTGACCGAGTCGGTGCCGGTGTAGTTGACCCAGGTGGCGTCCAGGGCGGAGCCCCGGTCGGCGGTCTCGAACCGGGCGATGGCGTCGCAGTACGCCCCGTCGCCCCGGCCACCGTCGGCGATGATCACGAAGTACGTGCCGTCGTCGGAGAAGTCGACGTCCCGGGCGTAGAACGGGAACGAGTCGCTGTAGCAGGGCGCCACGTAGCGCTGGGTGCTCCAGGCGGCGACCGCCGGGGTGCCGTCCAGCTCGACGACCACCACCTGGTTGCGGGGCTGGCCGTTGACCTCGGTGAAGTTGCCCACCGCGACCAGGGTCTTGCCGTCGGGCGCGACGGCGAGACCCCAGACCAGCTCGCTGCTGGCCCGGGCGACGCTGGCGTCGATCTGGAAGGTCGGGTCGATCGCGCCGGTGGTCGCGTCGAGCCGGGCGAGCAGCGAGTGCTGGGTGCCGTTGACCCAGTGGAACGCGCCGGCGATGTAGAGCTTGTTGCCGACCACCACGGTCCGCCGGACCAGGCCGCCGTCGCTGCGGCCGACCCAGCCGGTGACCGTCGCGCCGGTGGCCGGGTCCAGCTCGACGAGGTTCTTGCGGCTGACCCCGTTCACGTTCATGAAGGAGCCACCGACGATGAGCTTGCCGTCGGGGCTCGCCGCGAGGGCGTGCACCGCGCCGTCCAGCGTCGGGGTGAAGTCGGCCTTCAGCGCGCCGCTGGCCCGGTCGTACGCGAACAGGTAGTTGCGGGTGGTCCAGCTCGCGGCACCGGCGGCCTTGATCGAGGTGAACGAGCCCCCGACGTAGACGGTGTTGCCGATCTCGGCGAACGCCTTGGTGTCACCGTTCTGCGCGTGCGGGATGTTGTCCGCCGGGTCCGCCGAGGTGAGGGTGCTGGTGACCGGCGTGAGGTTGGCCGCCCGGGCCGGGGCGGCCAACAGGCCGACCGTGAGCACCGGTACGGCGAGTGCGGCGAACCACCGCCGCCACACCGGTCGGAACGTTCTGTGAAGCACTGGCGCCCCCAAAGATGAAGTGAGATCATGCGTAGCTTGCTCTGCCCGGACATTTCCCACCATCAACCGACCGGTCCGCTCGACCACCGGCTCGGTCCGGTCCTGCCGTACGGGTCGTGTCCGGACGACCCGCGGCGGACGAGAATCACGCGTCGACCGGGGGAACCCGCCACCGGGCTACCGGTCCCGGTCGGCCTCATGCCTGCTCCGCCCACCGGAACGGCGGGACCGCCCCGGTGCTGAGCACCGTCCAGGATGCCGCCAGGGCCAGGTCGTCCGTGGTGACGGCGTCGGCCTCCCGGGCCAGCACCAGGCCCTGCCTGTCGAGTTCCCTGGCCATCTCGACCTGGTGGTCGTCGACGTGTTCGCCGTGCCGGGCCCGGCGCGGCACGTAGACGGCCCGCTGCCCGGCCCGCATCGCGGCCAGCGCGGAACCCACCCCGGCGTGGGTGACGATCACGTCGGCCTCCCGCATGGCCTGCTGCATCTCCCCGTGCGGCACCTGCCGGCGGGCCCCGGCCGGCATCCGCGGAATCACCGTCGACCCGACCTGCCAGAGCACCTCCGCCTCGGGGGGCACCACGTCGACAAGTCGTTGCAGCAGGCGCGGAAAGCCGAAGCGGTCCTGGGTGCCGAGGGTCACCACGACCCGGGAGACCGGGCGTGGGGCGGTGGGCGCGGGCAGGTAACCGTCGAAGATGGAGCCACCGTAGCGCCATCGGCCGTCCGCCCAACCCGGGTACTGGGTGTAGAGCCGGGTCCGGGGCACCCGGGCGACCAACCGGCCGGTAAGCGACGGCCCCTCGGTCCGGGTGGCGCTCTCGATGTAGCGGCAGTCCAGGCCGTGCCGGGCGGCGGGCAGGAAGAACGACATGGCAACACTGGCGCCGGTGCTGATCACCCGCCGGAACCGTCCGCCGCAGAGCACCCGGCGGGCGGCCAGCAGGTCGCGCAGCGCGCCCACCGGGTCCCGGGTGGCCGCCGGCGGCACGTGGATGACCTCGTGGCCGTCGAGCAGCGAGCGACTCTGCGGGGAGTCGAACGTCGCCCAGACGCAGTCGTCCTGCACCCCGAGCCGGGGCAGCAGGTCGTGCAGCTCGGCGAGGTGCCCACCGGTGGAGGCGACGAGGAGGGTGGTCACGTCGGTGGCCCAACTTCCTTTCGAGGAGCAGCGGGGGCCGGGTCCGGACCGGCGCGGGGACGGGTCGCGCCGACCGGACGGGGTTATGGGGTCAGGTGCCGGTCAGCACCCGGTCGTCGGGGGCGGCGACCGGGTCGGCCGGTGACCGGACCCGACCGTCGGCGACCATGACGGCGAGCACCATCACGCCGGTCAGCAGGGTGCCGAAGAACCAGCCGCCGAAGACGTCGGTGAGCCAGTGCTTCTCGGCGTAGACGCGGGTGTAACCCTCGACCGAGACCAGCACCGCCAGCGCGGTCACCAGGCCGATCAGCACCCGGCGCGGGATCCGCCAGGTCAGCGCGGCCAGCACCAGGATGGTGCCGAAGGTCATCAGCACCCGGGCGCAGCCGCCGGAGGGGTAGGTGCCCAGGTCGGTCGGCGGGTGACCACGGTCGACCACCTTCGCGAGGATCGCCTGGGTGTACTGCTCGACGACGAACTGCAGCGGCATCGCCACCAGCGGGATCCACACGCGGCGGCGACGCCAGGCGATGGCGAAGAAGATCGCGGCCAGCACGGTCACCCACTTGAGCGGGTAGCGGTCGCCGATCGCGGTGATGAAGGAGTTGACGTCCGCCCAGGTGTCGACCCGGCGGGCGTGCACGTAGTCGAAGACCGGTCGGTCGACGTGGGGTTCGAGCCGGGCGATCGCCTCGCCGAGCGGCCAGCAGACGGCGACGATCGCCGCCGAGCCGGCCAGCAGGACCACCACTGCCGCGCCGACCCGGCCGAACGCGGCGGTCAGCCCGGCGAGGGCGACCCGCACCCGTTGCGCCGTCCGACCGGTGTCGACGGCTGACGCCCACCGGGCCGCCAGCAGCGGAACGGTCACCAGGGGCACCAGCACGGACAGCACGGCGAGTGCGTAGACGAGGGTCACCGTCGGTCACCGCCGCCCGGTTCTTCGGTGACCAGGGCGCAGCCCACCCCGGGAGTGGTGACGCGTGACGATCCCATCGTGCTCCCTGATTGTGCCGGCCGGTCGGCCGGACCTCCCCACACCCGCGCGCCCCGGACGAGGTCCCCACACCGTCCCGGGCCGACCACGCCGTCGCCGGCCAGTGGTGATCGAGTGGGGTCACCCTAGTGGAACGTGAGGCGGGTTCGGTAGCGGCGGTGACGGCAGTGTGGCGTTTCGTCGTTTTTCCCGTCGCGAGTCCGACAGTTGTTCCCAGCCAGCGGGAGGAGTCGCCGGTCAGGGGCGGGGTGAGCCCAGCCGGTCGGCGAGCGTGTGCAACAGGGCGGGGTGCAGTTTCGCACTCCAGCCACCCCCACCGGCCGCGAGTTCCGCCGTACGCAACCACAGCTCGACGAGGTAGGCGTCGGCGACGAAGCGCCGCCGGGCCGGGTCCAGACCGAATGCCGCGCCGTGCCGGTCCAGCAGCTCGACCATGTCCGCGGTCGCGCCGGCCACGTCCCGGCCGCGCAGCGACAACGCGCACTGGAAGCCCTGGTGGGCCAGGTCGAACCCGAGCGGCCGGTGGGCACCGCTGTTCTCCCAGTCCCAGACGACCAGCCGGTCCCGGTGACGGCCGAGGTTCCACGGCACCCAGTCGCCGTGCCAGTGGCCGTACTCCACCTGCCGGTCGCCGTCGCGCGCGGCGAGGGCGGCCACCGCCGCGACCACCGGACCGCCGGCGGTGGCCGCCCGCGCGGTCAGCCCGGTCAGGAACGGCGAACCACGCAACGGTCGGGGTGCCGCCGCCGGGCCACCGCGCCGGGCCACCGCGAGCATCGCGGCCACCTCCGGACGCAACGGACGGCGCGGCCGGCGCACCCGGGCCGGCATCGGTTCGACGAGGGTCACCGCCAGGTCCCCCCAACCCACCTCCCGCAGCAGCCGGGGCACGTCCGGGAAGTCACCGCCGTCACGGGGCAGCTCCCGCAGCGCGGCGGCCTCCGCGCGGACCATCGCCCGGGTCGCCTCGTTCCACCCGATCTTCGCGTACGCCCGCGCGACGCCCCGGTCGTCGAAGAGCTGCAACGTCGGCTTGTGGTGCGGGTCGGGCGGGCGGATCCCGATCGCGGCGTGCAGCGTCCGGCCCATCAGCCGACCGAGGTGCCCGGCGAGCAGCAGCTCGGCCGGATCGGCGTCGGTCGGCACCGCCACGGTCAGCACCGGCATCCCGGCCAGCCCGGTCAGCCCGAGGCCGGCCAGCACGCCGACCGCCAGCCGGTTGGCCCGCACCCGGGGCGGTCGCAGCGCGTTGTAGGCCAGTGTCGATGCCGCGCCGATCCGGCGGGAGGCCAGCGGGAGCAGGAACCTGGCCCGCTCGACCGAGGGCACCACGGCGTACCGGACGGCCGGGCGGTGGGTGGCGGGCACCGGGTCGGTCGAGACGTCGAGCCGGAGCCGGGGGTCACCGAAGATGGCCCGGGTCACCCAGCCCAGGCCGTCCTGCCTGTTCCGTGGGTCCGTCGCCACCGTCATGCCCCCTGTCCCGCCCGACCGCCTTGCCCTGGCGGACACGATAGGGGCAGTGGACGAGCAGCCGCCCGGCGGGCCGGAGCCCACCGGGCGGCGTACGGTGCCGGGTCCGGCTCAGCGTTGCCAGACGCGTACGTAGTCGACCCGGAAGTCGGCCGGGAACCGGGTGGCCGCGTCGGGATCGCCCAACCAGCCGCCGACCTGGAAGTTCAGTCGCAGGTTGAACGGCTTGGTGAAGGCCTGGTCGAACCACGGGGTGGTGCTGCGGTCCCGTTGCCAGACCTGCCGGCCGTCGATGTACCAACGGATCACCCCGGGCTCCCACTCGGTGGTGTACGTGTGGAAGCCGTCGCCCGGGTGGCCGGCCGGGAAGTCCCAGCGCTGATCCTGCTTGACCGGCGTGTAGTCGTAGAAGATCGCCTGGGTGGCGGCCCCGTAGTAGGACCCGCCGCCGGGCAGCTCCACCACGTCGATCTCGCCCTTGCCACCGTCGTCCGGGCGCAGCCAGAACGCCGGCCAGAGGCCCTTGGAGTCGGCCGGCCCGTTGGGGGACTTCGCCCGCATCTCGAAGCGGCCGTACGTGAACGACGCCTTGCCGATGGTGTCCAGGTAGCTCTGGGTGTACTGCCGGGTCTGCGAGCTGCACACCGCGGTCTCCCGCTGGGCCCGCAGGGTCAGCACCCCGTCGGCGACGAAGGTGTTGTCCGGGTCGTCGACGTTGCAGCCCTTGTCGATGTCGCGGCCCTCGTTGTCGCGCAGGTTCCACCGCTTCAGGTCGACGGTGGGCCCGGTGAACTCGTCGGACCAGACCAGTCGCCAGCCGGGCACGTCCGTGCCGGGGCGGACAGTCGGCGTCGGGGTCGGCGCGGCCGTGGTCGGCGCGGGCGGACCGACCGTGCGGGTGGGCGACGGCGTCGGCGGCACCGTCCGGGTCGGCGACGGCGTCGGGGCGGCGGTGGTCGGCGGCGGCGCGGTGGTGACCGGCGGCCGGGTGGGCAGTCGTCCGCTGCGCTGGTAGGTCACCACCAGGTTGGGCCGGATCGTGGTCTTGGCGTTCTCCCGGGAGGCCCAGTAGATCCGGGTGTTCCAGCTCTCCTGGGTCAACGCCAGGGTGACCTGGCCGTTGCCCCTGACCGCACCGGAGACGTCCCACTCGTTGTAACCCTGGGTGACCCGGTCGACTGCCGCCAGCGCCGGGCCGAGGACGGGCCGCAGGTGCCACGCGCCCGTCCCGACGGCGGTGCCCTGGGCGCCGTGGGCCCGGACCCGGGAGGAGAACTGCTGCCAGGCGTACACCCGCAGTTTCGCCTTGACCTCGACGGCGTCGGCGGGCAGGCCGCGCACCTGGAACTCCAACACGGCGTCGCGCTGGCCGACCCGGTTGCCGTCGCAGAGCTGTGGGCAGCTGGCCAGGGTGGTCTTGGCGCCGTTGTCGCCGTCCTGCGGGACCTGGGTGACGGTCGTGTCCGCCACCGCGGAGAGCACGATCGGCGGCACCTCGGCCGCGACCAGCGGCATCATCGTGGCCACGATACCGCCGACCGCGGTGACACTCAGGACACTGAGGACGACGGCCCTGCGTCGACCACTGATGGCCGGAAGGGCGCGGTGGATTCCGTGCCTGCTCAAGGAACACTCCCCGGGTGGGCGACGATTACCGGCAGCAGCGTATCGACCACGAGTGGATGTGGCAGGCGTGAAAGCGACGCGACAACCCGACTTAACCAAAGAATAAGGGAACAGGTGTTGCTTTTCGACGGTCCGACAGGCGATTGCCGGCTTCCCGAGGTTACGCCTGATTGACCGGAAAGTCGGCGATGCGGTTCGCTGGTCGATGATGGGCCGCCACCGGTGGGCCGGCGGCGGGCGGCGGCCAGCGGGTCAGTGGCGGGCGTCGACGAGCGCCGCGCGCATCGCCTCGACAGGTGCCGTCACCCCGGTGAACTGGGTGAACTGGCCGACGGCCTGGGCCAGCAGCAGATCCAGCCCGGAGACCACCCGCAGACCGGCGGCCAGCGCCGAGGCGGCCAGCGGCGTCGGCCACGGGTCGTACAACGCGTCGAAGAGCACTGTGGACGGTCGCCACTCGACCCCGGCCGCCAACGGGTCGGCGACCCCCTTCGGCACGGTGGAGACGACCAGGTCGGCGCGGGTGTACGCGGCGGCGTCGGACCAGGCCACCGCGACCAGCTCCACCCCGACGGCGGCAGCCACCGGCCGCAACAGCGCCACCGCCGACGGGCGGCGGGCCACCACGGTCACCGTGGTCGCGCCGAGCTGGGCGGCGGCGGCCAGGGCGGCGCGGGCGGTACCCCCGGCACCGAGCACGGTGGCGGCGGCCCCGGGCCGCACCCCGGCCGAGGTCAGTACGGTCACCATGCCGGTGACGTCGGTGTTGTCGGCGTACCAGGACCCGTCGGGACGGCGTACCAGCGTGTTGGCCGCGCCGACGGCGGTGGCGACCGGCGACGCCCGGTCGGCCACCGCGAGCGCCGCCTCCTTGCCCGGCATGGTCACCGACAGCCCGGCCCACTCCGGGCCCAGGCCGGCGACCAGGGCCGGCAGCTCCTGCGCACCGCACTCGATCCGGGTGTACGACCAGCCGTCGAGCCCGGCGGCGGCGTAACCCGCGTTGTGGATCACCGGGGAGAGCGAGTGCGCGATCGGCCGGCCCAGCACCGCCGCCTTCACCGGCAGTTCTCTCCGCTCAGCACGCCGTTGGTGCACATCTGGCGTTGCAGACCACGGAAGTCGGCATCGGTGGTGCCGTAGCCCATGGTGCCCTTCTTGTCGACGGTCATGAAGTAGACCCAGGTGCCGTTGGGCGGGCTCATCGCCCCCTTGAGGGCGTCCTCGCCGGGGTTGCTGATCGGGGTGATGGTCAGCCCGTCCGCGCCGTGCGTTCGGTACGGGTTCTTCGGGTCGGTCAGCTCGGACTGCTTGAGGATGTCGGAATCCTTCGGATTCTTGCCCTGCAACCGCAGCCAGTAGTTGATCGCGCTGTCGATCTCCAGGCACTTGCAGTGGTAGCGGTCGGTGTAGACCCGGTTGTAGATCACCCGGGCCACCTTCGGCATGTCCACGTGGTTGACCGACTCCGCCTGCGCGATCGAGGCCGTGATCAGCGCCTCGTAGGGTGAGATGCCCCGATCGGCCTCCACCGTCTCGACGAACTTCATCTCCCCGGTGACCTCGAGGAACTTGGTGACCATCAGCGACAGGATCTGCGGGGCGGTCGCCTTCGGCGGCAGTTCGTAGGTGGCCGGGTAGAGGAAGCCCTCCAGGCTCCGCGGCCCCTTCTTGCCGTCCTTGCGGTTGAACCAGAACTCCGGCACGCCCAGCTTGACCGGGTCCTTCGCCGCGGCCTTGAACTCGGCGACCGGAATCTTGGTCTCCTTGGCCAGCAGGTCGTAGATCGCCAGGGTGATCATGCCCTCCGGGATGGTGACCCCGTTGACCACTCGGCTCTTCGGGTCCAGCAGCAGGGTGAGCGCGTCGGAGGCGCGCATCTCCTTCTTGACCTTGTACCGGCCGACCTGGATGTTCTTGCTGCGCGCGTTGTCGTCGGCGGCCTCGACGAAGGCCTTGGTGCTCTTGACCACACCGGCGTCGTAGAGGGAGTTGCCGATGTCGGTTGCCGTGTCGCCGCTCTTGACGTCGACAAGCGCCTCACCGGTGCCGGGACCGTCGAAGTCCGGGGTGATGAAGTGGTTACGGATCCGGTCGAAGCCGTAGAAGGCGCCACCGCCGATGCCGCCCAGCAGCACCAGGGCCATGAACAAGGCGAAGATGGTCTTACCGGGCCCGCCGCCCGACTTGCCGCCACCGGACGTGCCGTTGCGCCGGTTGACGAAGCCGCGCCGGTGCCGGCCCTTCTCCCCCCTCTCCTGCTCGTCGAACCCGAGGTCCAGATCGTCGATCATTCCGTCCGCCTCCGCTGCGCTTCCAGCCAGCTCTGCAGGATCTCGACCGCGGCGGCCTGATCCACCACCGCGCGTTGGCGCTTTCCCCGGACGCCCCGCTCGGCAAGCCTACGAGACGCGACGACAGTTGACATCCTCTCGTCGGTGAGGGTCACCGGAACCGGCGCTATCACCTCGGTCAACCGGCTCACGTACGCCAACACGTGCTGGGCTGCCGGACCGTGTCGGCCGGCCAGATTGACCGGCAGACCGACGACCACCTCGACGGCCTCGTGCTCGGCGACCAGCTGCGCGAGCTGGGCGAGGTCGCCCGGCACCGCGTCCGGGCCGGTGGTCAGGTCCCGGGCCAGGGTGACCAGCGGGGTGGCCAGGATCCCGTGCGGATCGGACCGGGCCACCCCCACCCGGACCTGACCGACGTCGACGCCCAACCGCACCCCACGGGACGATTCACTCACTGTGGGTCACTCTCTCCGATGGCGAGCCAGGGCGGACCCGAGCGGGTCCGCCCTGGCTCGTGCGCTGCCCCGTCACGCCTCGGCGATCGCCTTCTCGACCGTGAGTAGCAGGTTCGGGGCCTCGGCGGCGGGCAGGCCACCACCCTGCGCCACGTCCGGACTGCCACCGCCACGGCCGGAGAAGGCCGCTTTGACCAGGTCGTTCGCGGCCAGGCCGCGCCCACGGGCCGCCGCGTTCACGGCCACCACCAGGGATGCCTTGCCGTTCGATCGGGCCGCCACCGCCACCACCGCAGGCCGTGCCGGGTCGATCTTGCCGCGGATCTCCTGGGCCAGGGTCCGCACGTCGTTGCCGGCCGCGCCCTCCGGCGCCTCGGTGCCGACGTACGCCACCCCACGGACGTCCTTCGCCTGCCCGGCCAGCGCCGCCGCACCACCCAGCACCAACTGGGCGCGGAGCTTCTCCAGCTCCTTCTCGGCGTCGCGCAGCTGGGTGACGGTCTGCTCCACCCGGTCGGCGACCTGCTCACCGGGCACCCGGAACAGCTCGGCGAGGCGGGACACCAGCAGGTGCTCGCGGGCCAGGAAGCCGAACGCGTCCATCCCGACCAGCGCCTCGATCCGGCGTACCCCGGAACCCACCGACGCCTCGGAGAGGATCTTCACCAGGCCGAGCTGGGCGGAGCGGGCCACGTGGGTGCCGCCGCACAGCTCCCGGGCGTAGTCGCCGACCTCGACGACCCGGACCCGCTCGCCGTACTTCTCGCCGAACAGCGCCATCGCGCCGATCCGCCGGGCCTCCTCCTGGGAGGTGATGAAGGCGTTGACCTCGAGGTCCGCCAACAGCACCTCGTTGACCTGCTGCTCCACGTCGTGCAACACGCTCGGCGACACCCCGGTCGGGGTGTTGAAGTCGAACCGCAGCCGGCCCGGGGCATTCAGCGAACCCGCCTGGGTCGCCGACTCGCCGAGGAAGTTGCGCATGGTCTGGTGCACCAGGTGGGTGGCGGTGTGCGACCGGGAGATCGCCCGCCGTCGGGTCACGTCGATCTCCGCGTAGCCGGTCTCCCCGGCCCGCACCTCACCCCGGACCACCCGCGCCCGGTGCACGATCAGACCCGGCACCGGCTGCTGCACGTCGAAGACCTCGACCTGCCCGGCGCCGACGGTGATCAGACCCTGGTCGGGCTGCTGGCCACCGCCCTCGGCATAGAACGGGGTGGTGTCGAGCACCAGCTCGACCGTCTCCCCCTCGACTGCCGCGCCGACCGTCGCACCGCCGCTGAGCAGCGCCCGGACCCGGGACTCCCGGTGCAGCTCGGTGTAGCCGGTGAACTCCACCGCGCCACCGTCGTCACGCACCGACCGGTACGCCGACACGTCGGTGTGCCCGGTCTTGCGCGCCTGCGCGTCGGCCTTGGCCCGGTTGCGCTGGTCGGCCATCAGCCGGCGGAAGCCCTCTGCGTCGACCTGCAACCCCTGCTCGGCGGCGATCTCCAGGGTCAGGTCGATCGGGAAACCGTAGGTGTCGTGCAGTTGGAACGCCTGCTCGCCCGAGAGCGCCGGCTTCCCCGCCGACCGGGTCTGCGCGATCGCCGTGTCCAGGATCGTCGTCCCCGCCCGCAGCGTCGACAGGAACGCGTCCTCCTCGGCATACGCGTACTGCGAGATCCGGTCGAACTCCTGCGCCAACTCCGGGTACGACGGGGACATGCAGTCCCGGGCCACCGGCAGCAGCTCCGGCAACGCCCGCTCCTGCCAACCCAGCAGACGCACCGCCCGGATCGCCCGCCGCATGATCCGACGCAGCACGTAGCCGCGCCCCTCGTTCGACGGGGTCACCCCGTCCCCGATCAGCATCAACGCGGTCCGCACGTGGTCGGCGACCACCCGCAGCCGTACGTCGTCCGGGTGCGACTCGCTCGCCACGTGCCCGGAGTGCGCGCCGTACCGCTTGCCGGTCAGCTCCGCCGCCCGGTCCAGGATCGGCCGCACCTCGTCGATCTCGTAGAGGTTGTCGACGCCCTGCAGGATCGAGGCCATCCGCTCCAGGCCCATGCCGGTGTCGATGTTCTTCGCCGGCAGCTCGTCGACGATCCGGAACTCTTCCTTGCTCCGGACGTCGGCGATCTCGTACTGCATGAAGACGAGGTTCCAGAACTCCATGTACCGGTCCTCGTCGACCTCCGGGCCGCCCTCGCGCCCGTACTCCGGGCCGCGGTCGTAGAACAGCTCGGAGCAGGGACCGGCCGGGCCGGGGATCCCCATCGACCAGTAGTTGTCCTTCTTGCCCCGGCGGACGATCCGCTCCATCGGCACCCCCACCGACCGCCAGATCTCGAACGCCTCGTCGTCGTCGAGGTAGACAGTCGGCCAGACCCGCTCCGCGTCCAGCCCGTAGCCGCCCTCGGCGACCGGCTTGGTGACCAGCTCCCAGGCCAGCGGGATCGCCCCGGACTTGAAGTAGTCACCGAAGGAGAAGTTGCCGTTCATCTGGAAGAACGTGCCGTGCCGGCTGGTCTTGCCGACCTCGTCGATGTCCGGCGTACGGATGCACTTCTGCACGCTCACCGCCCGCCGGTACGCCGGCGTCTGCTGCCCCAGGAAGTACGGGACGAACTGCACCATGCCGGCGTTGACGAACAACAGGTTCGGATCGCTGATGGCGGGCAGCGGAGCGGACGGCACCACGGTGTGCCCGTTCGCCTCGAAGTGGGCGAGGTACCGCCGCTTGATCTCCGCCGTCTTCATCGCTGGGGTTCCTCCGGAAAGATCTCTCGGTCACCGATGCGCGGGTCCTCCCGCAGCTCGGCGAACTGGTCGTCGAACGCCTCACCCCGGGCGAACGCCTCGTGGATCTCCTGCTCGCGCTCGGCCATCCCGATCCGTACGTCCTCCACGAAGCTACGCAGCGACTCGACCAGACCGCCAGCGGATTCGGACAGCCCGCTGGCGATCCCGGCCGGGGTGTACGCCTGCGCGGTCCGGGTGGCCTTGCGGACCACCACCACACCCACGGCCAGCCCGATGCCGAGCCAGAAAAGTCGCCTCATGTCTCAATTCCTCCTGTGCGGCGCCGACGGGGTCAGCGGTTGCCACGCCGGGCGGCGCGCCGTTGCTGCTTGATGGTGTCGCGCACCTCACGCTCGGTTTCCGCGGTACGCCGCGCCGAGGCGGCCCGACGGACGCCGTACCCGAAGGCGGCGACCTTGACCAGCGGGTTCGCCGCGGCGGCCGAGACGACGGTGGCCAGGTTCGCCACGTTGGCGGTGACGTTCTGGGCGTGCCCGGTCATCGTGTCGACCTTCGCGAGCTGGAGGTTCACCCCGTCCAGCGAGGTCTGCACCTGCTCCAGGGCGACGTTGACGTTCTTCACCGTGGTGTTCACGTCCCCCAGCAGCGGGGCGGTCTGCTCGTTGAGGTCGTTGATCATCCGGGTCGTCGCGTCCACGGTGTGCCGCAGCCGCAGGATCGGTACCGCCAGCACGAGCACCAGCATCAGGAACGCGCCGGCCGCGATCAGCGCAGCGATCTGTCCACCATCCACGCATGTCCTCCTCAAGCAGGGTTCCGGGGCCCGACGCCCCGGAACACGCGACCGGGGTACCCGCCGTCGTGGCGTGACCCGCGCAGGGTCGTCGGCAGCAGGCGGGCCTGCCAGCCCCAGACCCTACCGTCCGTGATGGAAGCCGGCTCAGGACGGTGAGCGTGTCAGGCCGCCGAGCGGATCGTCGGTGATCGTCGGGAACGGATCCTCACCGGTCAGTGACGGATCGGTGCTCGGCTGTGGCCGGGTCCGCTCGTCGTCGATCGCGTTGCGCACCTTCACCGACACCAACGACCCGCTGCACTCCCCCGCTGCGGGTGCGGCCGGGGTGGACGGCGGTACCGCCGGCTCCCCGCTCACCGGCGGCGGCGTGCAGGTCGGTTCCCGCACCCAGAGATCGAGGGTCAACTCGTCCCGCCGCCAGCAGGTGTAGCTGCCCTTGGCCGGCTGTTCCGGGCACCGGGTGACCTCCCAGGGTCGCCACCCCGCCGACCGCAGGGCCTGCTCGTAGACCCGGTTGGTCTCCTCCGGCGCGCGGTCGGACTCCACGGTGCGCTCCCGCAACCGGCAGTCCTGCAGGCACCAGCGACTGCCGCTGACGTTGTCCACCGTCTGCGTCGTCGCCCAGCCGGGCACACCCAACTCGTCCAGGGTGTCGAAGACCGGGTCCCGGCTCAGCGTCCGCATCCCGAAGTAGAGCGGGAGCGCCCCGAGCAGCACCACGCTGACCAGCACCAGGATGCCCAGCCGCAGACGACGTCGTTGCCCCGTGCGGCGACGCGGCCCGGCACCGTCGGAGTCGCCGACGTCGGCGTCGCCCGGGTCGTCCTGGGCCGCCGGGCGCAACGGCCCGCCGGTCGCCTCGTCCGGATCGGACCGGACGCCGTCCGGTGGCGTCACCCGGGCCACACCCGGGCCGTCGACCCGACCGGACGACGGGACCGCGGCGACACCCGCCGTCTCCGACCGGTCGGGTGGACGCACCGGCGGGGCCGCCCGCCCGCCGGCCTCCTCCGGCCCCACACCGGGTCGTACGCCCGGCACGGTGGCACGGGCAACCGCCGCCGCCGCAACGACCCCACCCGCACCGGCGGGCCGGGGGCCGGCGTCGGCGGGTGGTCCGGGGCGTCGGCCACCCTCCGGTCCCGCCGCCCGACGCGGGTCGTCCGAAGGTACGGGCGGGCGCGCGGTACCGGTGACCGGGCCAGTGGCAGGACCCTCCGGACGGGCGGTACCCGTGACCGGGCCGGTCGCAGGACCCTCCGGACGGGCGGTACCGGTGACCGGGCCCTCCGGACGGGCGGTACCGCGACCAGGACCGTTCGGACGGGCGCTGTCGCGGGACGGCGCGCCGGGACGCGGTGCCCTCGGATCGGGAGCGCCGAGACGCGGGCCCGCCGGGGTGGCCACCTCTGGAAGGAGTCCGCCTCCGACGGTCCCCTCCGGACGAGGCGCGGTGGCACCGTTCGGTACCGGAGCACCGACCCGGGGGACATCGGACGTAGGTGCCGCCGCTGCCCGGTCCGGACCAGCACCACCGGCCGGGTGTGCCGCCGTCCCGGGGCCTGCGGGACGCGGGCCACCGGCCACCGGCGCAGCGCCGGACACCGAAGCCGAGCCGCCTGACCGTGGACCGCCGGGCACCGACCCGGGACCGCCCGGACGCGGAACACCCGGGACCGGCGCGCCGCCGGGCAGCGGCACAGAAGCCGAACCACCCGCTCGTGGACCATCGACCGCTCGTGGAGCACCGGGTGCCGAACCGGGACCACCGGGGCGGGGGCTCCGGGTCGGGTCCGGTACCGGACCGGCATCGGTGTGGGCGCCGCGGACCGGAGCACGGTCGTCACTCAGCGGTCCGGGAACGGAACCCCCCGGTCGGCCGGGGGTCCGCTCGGGCGGGGACGGCCGGGCCGTCCCACGAGCCGGCCCGGCTTGTTCCGGCCGAAGCGGCCCGGACTGTTCCGGCCGGGACGGCCCGGACTGTTCCGGCCGGGACGGCCCGGACTGTTCCGGCCGGGACGGCCCGGACTCGACGTCGCTCCGCTCCGGACCACCTGGTGCACCCCGACGAGCCGGGTCGGCCGGGACCGCTCCACCCGGCGGGGTCGACCGGTTGAGCACCCGCAGGGCGGGATCGGTGTGCAGGGTACGCCCGGCCTGACGCAGCCAGTCCGCCGGCCGATCCGGTCGGTCAGCTCGTGGCGCTGCGGTCCGCCGTCCCGCGGGTCCGTCCGGCCCGTCACCCTGGGCGGGACCGGGCGGGACCGACTGGCCCGCAGTCGCGGCCCCCTCCGGTCGACTCCGCCGGCCCCGCGCTTCGTCGGTGTCCGGGCGGACCCGAGGACCTGATGGTTCGCTCCCGGCCGGGCTGCGCCACCCTCCCGACGGCTCCTCGTCGTCCGGGCGGGCCCGACGGCCTTCGGACCCCTCGCCGTCCGGTCCGGGGCGGTGGGCGGCCGGCTCGCCGTCGGGTCGGGCTCGACGGCCCGGTGGCGCGGCGATGTCAGTGGGCGGGCGGCGACGCCCGTTGTCGTCCCGGTCGGCCGGGCCGGACCGGCCGGTACCGGGAACGGCCGGGGTGGACGGCACACCGGGCGAGGTCGGGGCGACAGCGGGCAGCGGCGGCGCGTTGCCGGTCATCGGCACCACCGGCTGGTCCGGCTCGGCGGCGCGACGGCGGCCCCCCCGCTCGGCGGGCGGGCGGTCACCGGGATCACGGACGGGGGTGGGCGACACCTCGGCACGGCGACTTTCCGCAGCCCGGGGACCGGGCGAGGTCGTCTCGGGTCGAGGGCTGCCGCCCACCGGTGCCACAGGGGCGGTACGCGGCCCGCCGACCGTCGGGGCCGGTAGCACTCCGGCACCGGTCGGGTGCGCCGCAGCGGGCGCAGGACCGCCGGGCCCCGGCCCAGGTCGGTTCGTCGGTTCGACCGGACCGGGCCGTCGGTCTCTCTGCCGGTCGTCGGGCACGGTCCGGCGACTCCGCAGGGACGGCCCGTCGGCTGCCGCAATCCCGGCTCGGTCGTCGGGCACCGCCCGCCCGCCCGGAGGTGGGCCGGCAGGTGCCGGAGCACGGTGGGACGGGTCGGCGGAGGTCGGGGCACCGTGGACACCGTGGGCAGGCCCGGCGGGAGCCGGGACACCGGGACCGGCCCGACCGACAGATGGTGCCTGACCGGGCGGGACCGCCGCCCGACCGGGGCCGGAACCGGGGACCGAGGCCCGACCGGGGACCGGGACCGAGGCCCGACCCGGGCCGGGGCCACCGACGGCAGGATCGGGGCGGGACGCCTCCTCGGGGTGCTGCGGGCCGGGACGGCCGACCGGCGTCGGACCGGGCCAGGGCCCTTCCCCGGGACGGGGGCGCTGCTCGGGGGTTGTCGGCCAACCCGCCCCACGTACCGGCGGGGCGGCCTGGCCGCCAGGGTGTACCGGCCCCGGCGGTGGCCCGTCGGGACGGTACACGGGACGGCCGGGTCGGTCCGGTTCGGTGCCGGCCGGCACCGGACCGGACCGACCCGGTCCGGCGGGCGGTTGCAGGTCGGGGGGGCCACCAGGCTGCGGCGGGCGGGGGCCACCGGAGGTCGACGCCTCCCGGCGTGCACCCGGTTGACCGGTGGCCGGGCCAGGTTGACCGGTCACCGGACCAGCCGGGGGTACGGATTCCGGTCGGGCACCCGGCGGAGCCGGTTCCGGCCGGGGGACCGGAGGCACCGGCTGCGACCGGGCATCCGGTCGCGGTGGCCGGGCACCGGCCGGCGCTGCCCCGTCGGGACGCGCAACCGGCTGGCCGACGCGCGGCGCGATCGGCCCCCCCGGTCCGGGTTGCGCACCGGGCTGCGGCGCGGCCGGACCACGCCCGACAGGCGGCGCAGCCGGACCACGGACCGGCGGGACCGGACCGCCGTCCGGGCCGAGGTCGGCACGCTGCTGTTTCGCCGTACGCAGGTCGTCGATCCAGCCGAACTCCTCGCCGGCCGGCTCGGGCGGGGTCTCGTCGCCGCCTCGCCCCCGGCCCCACCGACGTCCCTTGGCGCGAGGTTCACGCCGCTCGTCGGGACCGTCCTGCGGTTGCTCCCCACCTCGCGATGTCACTGCTGAACCTCCTCGGCGGCGTCGTCGCCGTCCTCATCCGCCCCACCGGTGTGCCCCGCGCCCGACGGGTGACGGCCGTCGACCGCCGGCACCGGCCCGTCGGGGCGCGACGTCGGGGCGGACGACCCCCGGACGATCCGGCGCAGCAGGGGCAGCCGGGCGGCCACCGACCGCTCGGCCCCGTGCCCGCTGGGCCGGTAGTAGTCGGTCCCGACGAGATCGTCGGGAGCGTACTGCTGGGTGACCACCCCGCGCTGGTCGTCATGCGGGTAGCGGTAGCCCGCGCCGTGCCCGAGCCCCCGGGCGCCGGAGTAGTGCGCGTCGCGCAGCCCGCGCGGCACCGCGCCGCCCCGACCCGCCCGGACGTCGGCCATCGCCGCACCCAGGGCCGTGGTGGCCGAGTTGGACTTCGGCGCGGTGGCCAGGTGGATCACCGCCTGGGCGAGGTTGAGCTGGGCCTCGGGCAGGCCGACGTACTCCACCGCGTGCGCGGCGGCGGTGGCCACCGACAGGGCGGACGGGTCGGCCAGGCCGACGTCCTCGCTGGCGAAGATGACCATGCGGCGGGCGATGAACCGGGCGTCCTCCCCGGCGACCAGCATCCGGGCCAGCCAGTGCAGCGCGGCATCGACGTCGGAGCCGCGCATGCTCTTGATGAAGGCGCTTGTCACGTCGTAGTGCGCGTCGCCGTCGCGGTCGTAGCGTACGGCCGCCACGTCCACCGCCTGCTCGGTGGTGGCCAGGTCGATCCGGTCGACGCCGAGCGCGGTCGCCGAGGCCGCCGCCGCCTCCAACGCGGTCAACGCCTTGCGGACGTCACCGCCGGCGAGGCGTACCAGGTGGTCCTCGGCGTCGGTGGCCAGGGTGAGCGCGCCGGCGAGGCCGCGCGGGTCGACGACCGCGCGACGCAGCAGGCCACGCACGGCCGTGTCGTCGAGCGGCTGGAGGGTGAGCAGCACGCACCGGGACAGCAGCGGCGAAATGACGGAGAAGTACGGATTCTCGGTGGTCGCCGCGAGCAGGGTGACCGTGCGGTCCTCGACAGCGGCGAGCAGCGAATCCTGCTGGGTCTTGCTGAACCGGTGCACCTCGTCGATGAAGAGCACCGTCTGCGGGCCACCGGAGCGGCGCTGGCGACGGGCGGTCTCGATGACGGCCCGGACGTCCTTGACCCCGGCGGAGAGCGCCGACATGGCCACGAAGCGACGGTCGGTGGCCCGGGCCACCAGGTGGGCGATGGTGGTCTTGCCGCTGCCCGGCGGGCCCCAGAGGATGACCGAGAGCGCCACGCCGCCGCCGACGAGCTGACGCAGCGGGGCACCGGGCGCGAGGAGGTGTTCCTGCCCGACCAGTTCGTCGATGCGTGCGGGCCGCATCCGGACCGGCAGCGGGGCGTCCTCCCCCACCGAGGCGAAGTCGTCGACGCCGACGGAGCCCGCGGGGGCGCTGTGCGCCACGGCGGGTGCGCCGAGGGAGAAGAGGGCGTCGGAATCCATCAGGAAGACAGTACCGGGCGCGGGCCCCCCCGCC
>NZ_JBTMMT010000060.1:0-40690 GCF_055517075.1 Micromonospora sp. DSM 43699 | reverse complement strand
GGTGGGAGGGGGTGGGGGTGGGGTTATTCGCGGTGGTGGTGGCGGCCGCTGGTGCGTAGTGAGCGGCGACCGCTCTCCCGTTCCGGTTCGTTGTCGGCCAGCGGCTTGCTCAGGCCGGCGACCCAGTCGACGTACTCGTCGTCGGGTGTCGCCGGTTCTGCGGTGGGTTCGTTCGCCGGCCCACCCTCAGGCGATCGGTTGCGCCGGAACAGCCCTCGCCGGCCCTTGGCCCTGCCGGACGGCTTCTGCTCGTCGACGCCGGTCGGAGCGGGATCGACGGAGGCGGGATCGACGGAGGCGGGGTCGGCGGAAGTCGGGTCGGTCGAAGCACGGTCCACCGGCGCGGCAGCGCGGGAGCCGTCGGCCTCCCAACGGAGGCTGACCGGTCCCAGGGGGTCCGTGCGCTCGACGGCCTCCGGTTCGGGAAACGGCAGCGAGGCCCGAGCCGGTACGGGACGGGGGGCGTCGGTCGAGCCACCCGTACCGCTCAGGTCGGGCAGTTGGTGGCGGGGGCGGGGCGTGCCCTCGACGCCGTCCGGCGACACGTGCCGCAGCCCGGTGACCTGCGGTGCCGTCCCGGCGGTGGGCGCACCCGGGTGGGCGGTGCCCCGCCCGGCGGTCTCCGGCGCGGCGGTGCCGGCCGGGGCGGGTTCGGCGACGGCCGCTCGTTGCCCTTCTTCGGCTCCGCCCGGATCGGCCGGTGGATCAGAGGCGGGCCGCCCGGCAGGGGGCGCCGGGCTACCGGTGACGACGGGGCGGGTCCGGCTGGCCCGTTTCGCCCGGGGCCTGGGTGCGGCCACGGGCTCGTCCCCGGTGGGCGGACCCGCGTCCTCCACCTGCTCCGCTTCGGTGACCTCGGTCCGCGCCGACCCGGCCCGGGCTTGCCTGGTCGGGGCCGGCGCGGTCTGGGCCGGCTTGGTCCGGGCCGCTGTGGTCGGGGTCGGCTCGGTCTGAGCCGGTCCGGTCGGGGTCGGCTCGGTCTGAGCCGGTCCGGCCTGGGTCGGTCCGGCCTGGGTCGGCGCGGTCGGTCCCGGCTCGGTCGGGGTCGACTCGGCCCGGGACAGTCCGCTTGGCGTCGGGGCGGAGCGGGTCGCCGTCCGGTCGGTGACGGTGGCGCTGGGGTCCGGCCAGTCCCAGTGGGCGGGATTGCGGCCCGCGCCCGGCGTGTCGGCCGACGGTCGGCCGACGCCGGGAAGTACGCCGGTGTCCGAGATCCCCGGTGGGACGTCGCCGCCTCCGGCCGCCCTTGCGACGGTGCCGTCCGGGCGGTCCTGGTCGAGGCTCCGGGCGGCGGCGCCCAGCTCCACGGTCACCGGCTCGTCCGAGGCGGCTCTGCCCGAGTTCACCGGCTCGTCCGAGGCGGCTCTGCCCGAGGCGGCTCTGCCCGAGGCGGCTCTGTCCGAGGCGGCGGGGACCGAGACGGTTCCGTCCGAGTCGGTCCGGTTCGGAGCCGGCACGGCAGGCAGCGGTGCGAGGATGTCGGTCGGTTCGATCGCCGCGTCGCCGTCGTCGTCGCCGGAGCTGGCGGAGTCGGAGCTGGCGGAGTCGGAGCTGGCGGCAGCGCGGGCGGGTAGCAGCGGCCAGCGCAGCAGGGTGGCGGCGACCGAGCCGAGCGCGCCGGTGGCGACTGCGATCACCGCCCCGTAGTACGGGGCGAGCTGGTAACGGTCCACCGGGTCGCCCGGCCCGGCGGTCAGGTAGGCGAAGGCGAGCAGCACCGGGCCGGCCGCCCCGGTGGCCCCGCCGATCAGCGGGAGGTGCCCCCGCCGTCGGGCCAGTCCACCGGTCACCGCGCCGGCCACCAGCGCGATCAGGGGCAGCAGCAGCATCGCCAGCCGCTGTGCCCGGTCCGGGCCGAGCCAGGCCGGCTCCAGCACCCCCAGGCGTACGGTGCGCAGCGGCTCGGTGGACAGCACCCCCGGCGCGGCCGAGCAGAGCGCGACCAGCCAGATCGCACCGCCCAGCACGGCGACGTTCCAGCCCAGCGGGGGGCGCAGCAGGACGGCCGAGGCGGCACCCGCGCCGACCACCGCCCCGGCGACCGCGCAGATGCCGACCGCCCAGACCGGGTCGACGGCGCTCAGCTCGGCGGCCCGCGCGGGTTGCATGCAGAGCGGGGCGACGACCAGCGCGCCGAGCGCGGCGGCGCCGGAGATCGCCAGCTGTACCGGGGTGTCCTCCGGTAGCCCCTCACGGCGGGCGAGCCGGCCGGTGAGGACCGCGCCGACGATGGCGGCGGTCACCGCGAACCAGCCGACCCAGGCGAGCTGGGCCGGCCACCGGTTGACGTCGGTGAAGTCGCCGGTGAGTCGGACGATGCCGAAGCCGTACGCGATGCCGAGCTGGCCGGCCCCGGCCAACATGCTCACCCCGAGTGCGGTGAGCAGCAGTCTGCCCCACGTCCGAAAGGCCATGTCGGGCACGTTACGGCCCGGTGCGCCCGATCGCCACTGTGGCGCGGCGCGGCCGGGGCCAGCTGTTACCCAAGCTCTACCAGCGGCTACTTGAGCTCCACCAGGCGGGCCAGATAGGTCGTGTCCCCGACATTGGTGAGCATGTGGACGGCGCCGGGATCCCGGTAGACCACCCCGCCGGTGGGTTCGTCTGCGTCGATCCGGGTGCCGTCGATCGTCTGCACCACGTTCTTGGCGCCCTCGATCGCCACCACCAGGTACGGGTGGTCGTGCCGGTGCAGCGGCTGCCGCTCGCCCGGGGCCAGCCGGATGTGCCAGACCCGGACCCGGTCGTTCTCAAAGACGATCTCCTGGCCGACCGGGCCGAGTTCGAGGTCGTGGGTCACGTCGGTCATCGGGTTCCGTCCAGTTGGGGGAGCACCTCGGCGGCGATGAGCTCCAGGTGGTCGAGGTCGTCGAGGTCGATCAGCCGCAGGTGGACCCGGGTGGCGCCGATCGCCGCGAACTCGCCGATCCGGTCGACCAGCCGGGCGGGGGAGCCGACCACCGGGTCCTCGGGCGGCAGGGCGCTCTTGACGTGCAGCGGCGCTGCCCGACGGCGGGCCTCCGCGTCGGTACGCCCGATCGCCACCACGATCCCGGCGGAGAGCACAGGCGGTTCCCGCCCCGAGTCGGCCCGGCCGACCCGGTCGCAGGCCTCCCGTACCCGGTCGTAGGCCTCGGCGGTCTCCTCGACCGACGTGAACGGCACGTTGAACTCGTCGGCGTAGCGGGCGGCCAGGTCGGGGGTGCGCTTGGGGCCGCGACCGCCGATGATCACCGGCGGGCCGGGCTGCTGGACCGGCTTGGGCAGGGCCGGGGCATCGACGAGCCGGTAGTGCTCACCGGCCCAGTTGTAGGTCTCGCCGACCGGGGTACGCCACAGGCCGGTGATGATCTCCAGCTGCTCGGCGAACCGGTCGAAGCGCTCACCGACCTTCGGGAAGGGGATGCCGTAGGCGAGGTGTTCCCGCTCGTACCAGCCGGCACCGATGCCCAGTTCGACCCGGCCGCCGCTCATCTGGTCGACCTGGGCGACCTGCACGGCCAGTGGGCCGGGCAGCCGGAAGGTGGCCGAGGTGACCAGGGTGCCGAGCCGGATGCGGGAGGTCTCCCGGGCCAGCGCGGCAAGGGTCAGCCAGGCGTCGGTGGGGCCGGGCAGCCCGGGTTCGTCGCCCATCGTCCGGTAGTGGTCGGCCCGGAGGAAGCCGTCGAAGCCGCCGGCCTCGCAGAGCCGGGCGAACCGGAGCTGGTCGTCGTAGCTCGCCCCCCGGTGCGGTTCGGTGAAGACCGCCACCCGCATGGTCATCGTCCCTCCACCCCGGCAACCGCCGGGGTCTCCCGTTCCATCAGCAGCTCGTGCAGGTCGGCGCTGACCCGGGCGACGTCCGCCAGGTGGGCGTGGCGGCCGAGGGTACGGGGCCGGGGGATGTCCACCTCGACGATCTTGCGGATCCGCCCCGGGCGGGGGCTGAGCACGACCACCCGGTCGGCCAGCAGCACCGCCTCGTCGATGGAGTGGGTGACGAAGACGACTGTCGCCCCGGTCTCCATGTGCACCCGTTGCAACTCGCCGGAGAGCTCCTCCCGGGTCAGCGCGTCCAGGGCGGAGAAGGGCTCGTCCATCAGCATCACCCGGGGCTCGCCGATCAGCGACCGGCACAGCGACACCCGCTGCTGCATGCCGCCGGAGAGTTCGTGCGGCAGCCGCTTCTCGAAGCCGCCCAGGCCGGAGAGTTCCAGCAGCTGCCGGGCGCGGTCGCGGTGCTTGGCGCGGCTCCAGCCGAAGATCTCGGCCGGCAGCAGGACGTTGTCGAGCACGGTGCGCCAGGGGAGCAGGGCTGGCTTCTGGAAGAGCATCGCGACGTCCCGGCGGGGCCGGGTGATCGGGCTGCCGGCGACGGTGATCTCACCGCCGCTGACCGGCAGCAGCCCGGCGATCATCCTGAGTAGAGTGGACTTGCCGCAACCGGAGCGGCCGAGCACGGCGACGAACTCGCCCTCGGCCACGTCGAGGTCGATCCCGCGCAGCGCCTCGACCCGCCCGGAACGCCCCTCGAAGGTCCGCGACACATCGGACAGTCGGATCATGCCGTCGGTCTCCCCTGAGTGGGCGGTCAGCAATCGGACAAGGATATCCCCAGCTCGTCGGCGTCCTGTCGGCCGGGTGCGAAGTTGAGTTGTTTCCGTTCCGCAACCCGATCCGCCTGGCGTGGTGACCCTCAGTGTCTCGTACGCTGTGCCGGCGAAGAGTCCCTTCACGACGGCGGCGTCGGTGCCCCCTCACGCCGGTGCCGCCGGACCGACAACCCCCTCCGGGTGAACCGCCCGGTCGGAAAGGACATGGTGCACTGATGACAAGGCTGACCCGCACGGTCGCCGCGGCCACCCTGGCCACCGCACTCGCCCTGGTCTCCGCCTGTAGTGGCGGGTCCGACTCGGCGGACGCCAAGACCGGCGACGGCAAGTCGCTGGAGAAGGTGACCTACCTCACCTCGTTCGGCAACTTCGGCCGCGACTCGTACGCCTGGGTGGCGAAGGACAAGGGCTTCTTCAAGGAGGCCGGCTTCGACGTGGAGATCAAGCCCGGTCAGGGTACCGGTGCGGTCATCCAGACCATCGTCGGCGGTCAGGCCGACTTCGGCCCGATCGACCTGACCGGTGGCCTGCTCCAGGTCGGTAACGGGGTGGCCAAGGACTTCGTGGCGGTCGCCGCGATCCAGCAGCGCACCATGGCCGCCATCGTCTCGGTGGAGGGCAAGAACATCGCCACGCCGAAGGACCTGGAGGGCAAGAAGCTCGCCGACACCCCCGGCTCCGTCGTGCGCAACCTCTTCCCGACGTACGCCCGGATGGCCGGGGTGGACTACAACAAGGTGACCTGGGTCAACGGTGACGCGCAGGGCCTGATGGGTCAGCTCGCCTCCGGCCAGGTGGACGGCATCGGCCAGTTCGTCGTCGGCCAGCCGACCGTCGAGGCGGTCACCAAGAAGAAGCCCGTGGTGCTGCCGTACAGCAACGTGATGCAGGACCTCTACGGCAACGCGCTGATCACCTCCAGCAAGATCGCCAAGGAGAAGCCGGAGACGGTGAAGAAGTTCACCGCCGCGCTGCTCAAGGGCCTGGAGTACGCCCTGGCCAACCCCCAGGAGGCGGCCGAGATCCTGAAGAAGAACGTGGACGCCACCAACCCGGCCGCCGCTGCCGCCGAGTTGCAGCTGATGGCCGGCTACGTCCGCTCCAGCAACTCCGGCACCGCCATCGGCACGCTGGACAGTGACCGGGTCGCCAAGAGCATCGCGATCCTCCAGGGTGCCGGCGCGCTCAAGTCGAACATCACCCCGGACCAGATCATCGACTTCAACCTCGTGCCGAAGGCCTGATCGACGTCGACGGTGCCACGGGGGTGCGACCCAGCGGGACGACCGTTGGCCGCACCCCCGTCGCGTGCCGGCCCCCGCGCCGGCAGGAGAGGAGAACCCCGTGACGGACTCGATCCGGACCCGTCCCGTACCCGGTTCGGCCGGTCCACCGACCCCGCCGGGCGGGACCGCCCCGACCGTCCCCCCGGCACTCGGCCGGTCACCCTGGTCCCGGGTACGCCCCGCGGCGGTCGGCCTGCCGCTGCTCGGCCTGGTGGTCGCGGTGGCCGTCTGGTGGTCGGTCACCTCCGGGCTGCACCTGGTGCACCCGGCGTCCCTGCCGCCGCCGCAGGCGGTCTGGACGTCGCTGACCACCTCGGCGGACGTGCTCTTCCCGGCACTGGGCACGACCACCCTGATGACGCTGCTCGGCTTCCTGATGTCGACGGTCGCCGGGGTGCTGATCGGGATGATGCTGGCCGCCTCCCGACGGGCCGAGCGGATGTTCGCCCCGCTGCTGGTGGCGATCAACGCGGTCCCGAAGATCGCGCTGGGGCCGCTGCTGGTGGTCTCGGTCGGCTGGGGGGAGAAGCCGATCCTGACCATGGTTTTCCTGCTCTGCTTCTTTCCGATCGTGCTCTCCACCGCCACCGGGCTCACCACCACCCCGGCGGACCTGGCCGAGCTGGCCCGGTCGCTGAACGCCTCCTGGTGGCAGTCGTTCCGCAAGGTACGGTTCCCGGCCGCGCTGCCACAGATCTTCGTCGGGCTGAAGGTGGCGATGCCGCTGGCCGCCATCGGCGCGGTGATCGGGGAGTTCTACTCGGACAAGCCGGGCCTGGGCTACCAGATCCTGCAGTACAACGGCATCGGTGACACCGCCACCGCCTGGGCGGCGATCGTCCTGATCGCCGCCATGAGCATCCTGCTCTACTCCGCGTTGTCGCTCGTCGAACGGCTCGCCCTGCCCTGGGTCCGGGCCACCACCTCCGCCCGCTGACCCCCCGGGCCCCGCCAGGAAGCCCTGTCCCGGGCACCGGGAGCCGTCCCACGAGGCGCCACCGGAATCCACCACCTGGGAGAGCTCGCCGCGGGGCAGCACCCCTGATGACCCCCCACCACCACCACTGACGGGCCGACCCACCCGGGATCGGCCCGTCAGTCACGTACGCACATCAGGGGTGGCCCCACCGCGAACCCGCACCACACAGCCAGGCCGCACCACACAGCCAGGCCGCACCACAGCCCGAGCCCATCAAGCCCGAGCCCGTCAGCCCGCCAACCGCCACCGCCCACCCCGCGCCACCAGCGTGGTCAGCGCCTGCGGCATCAGCCCGGAGTGGTTGTCCGGGGTCATCCGGATCGGTCCGGACAGGCCGTCGAGCTGGGACGTCTCCAGCACGTCCCGCAGGCCGTCCCGGTTGACGCTGCCGGCCGGGCCGCCGGCCCGGAGCGCGGAGTCGGCGATCAGCTGGACGGCGTCGGCGGCGAACGACGACAGGCCGTTGTAGCCGCCGAACCGGGCGGTGTAGTCCTGGAACCACTGCCGACGGGCGGCCTTGGCCGGGGTGGTGGCGATGACGTCGTCGATCACCATGGTCTGGGTGAAGATCAGGGTGGCCCGCTCGGTGGCCCGGCCGGAGCCGCCCAGGAAGAGATCACCGGCGGCGGCGGCGTCGAGGAAGAGCGACCCGGCGTAGCCGGACTGGTCGGCGGCGGTGGCGGCGAGGGCGGCCTGCTCCGGCGGGGTCCAGATGATCAGGGCGGCGGGGTCGCGGTCGGCCAACCGGCGGATCGGCTGGCCGAGTTCGGTGTCGGTGGTGCGGACCGCCTCGGCCCGGACCCGTTTGATGTTGGCCTTGCGGAACTCGTCATCCAGCGCGGTCAGACCCTCCCGGCCGTAGTCGTCCTGGCTGTGCAGGATGCCGACCTCGGTGATCCCGCGTCGCCGCAGCTCGGCGGTGAGGGCGGCGGCGCTGTCGGCCGCGTTCGGCGCGAGCTTGAACACGTACCGACGTTCGGGGGCCGGGTTGGCGACCGCGCCCGACGGCGCCAGCGCGACCGTCGGGATCTTCCGCTCGTTGATGGTGCGGACGGCGCCGACGGCGCATTCGTTGCAGCCGCCCATGATGATGGCGCTGACCTTGGCGTCGTTGCTGAAGTCGCCGACGTTGCGCAGCGACTCGTTGACGTCGGACCGGTTGTCCTTGATCGTCAGCTTGACCTTGCGCTTGCCCAGCGCGCCCGAGGCGTTCAACTGGTCGACCTTCAGTTCCAGGGCGCGCTGGTAGGCCTGGCCGACCGGCGCGGCGGCACCGGAGATCTCGAGGTCGGCCCCGATGTAGATGGGGCTGTCGTCCTCCTCTGCCGCGCCGAACGAACAGCCGGTGAGCGTGGTGGCCAGTACGGCCGATGCGAGCGCCACGATGGTCGCGGAGCGGATGGGGCTCAACTCAGTCCTCCAGGTGCGGCGCGGGGCAGGCCCGGTCACCGCCGCTAGTCCGTCCTCAGTGGAGAAACGGGATTGGGTGCCGTACGGTGTGCGCGAAAGCCTGCAAAACCTTGCCAATGCGGGGGCGCTGCGGTCAAGCGCGGAGCTGTCGGCGGTTTCGGGACGCGAATCTCACATTGTGGGGACATCAGATATTTACCCATGCTCACTCATCAGAGGCGTACGAACACGCTGGAGTGACATGCCCTGTTCAGGGGTGGCCTGCTAATGAGGGCAAAAGACGACCGGCACACCGGTCGACCGATTCCTGCCTCACCGCCGACTTCCCAAACAGGATCTTCTCTGATGAAATCGCGGCCGTGCCGCGCATGGCGCTGTCCGTTGCACCAGGCGCGGGTAGGCGGGTCAGGCGTGTGGAAGATACGACGGAGGCGATGTCGTGAGCACCGGACCGACGACCCTGCCCGAGCCAGGCGAAAGCGCCGGCCCTGAACGGGAACGCCGACTGCCCCGGCTGCGCGATGCGCGGATTCGTTCCAAGCTCGCGCTCATTCTGGTCGTACCGGTCGCCGCAGTCATCGCGTTGGCAACAATCCGACTCGTCTCCACTACCGAGGGTGCTGTCGACGCCACCCAGATCCGGTCGCTGACCGCGCTCTCCACCCAGGTTTCCGCCCTGACGCAGGATCTGCACAAGGAACGGATGGCCGCCGCAGGTTATCTGGCCAACCCGCAGTTGCGCCCGGACGACTACAACCTGCGGGTCCGGGCCACCGGTGAGCGGATCAACTCGTACCGGGCCGAGCGGGCCGACCTCGGTGAGGTTCCGGCCGCCGTGCAGGACCGGCTCAAGGTGATCGACGACCACCTGCGGACGCTCGACGCGACCCGGCAGGAGGTGCTCGACCGCCGGCAGATGCCGGTCGCCGAGGCCACCCTCCGGTACGGGGTGATCCTCACCGACCTCGTCTCGTACGGCGACACCCTGGCCCAGCTGTCCGGCCAGGAGAGCCTGGCGGACGCCCGCCGCGCGGTGGCCGCGTTCGGCCGGGCCAAGGCCGCCGTCGCCGAGGAGGAGGCGGTCGCCTACACCGCGCTGGTCGGCGGACGCCTGGACGAGGAGCAGTTCTCCTCCTTCGTGGCGACCCTGACCAGCCAGCAGGAGGCGCTGCTCGCGTTCTCCCTCGCCGCCGACCCGACCCAGCGGGCGCTCGTCGACAGCGCGGTCTCCGGTGACGCCGTCGGGCTCGCCGACCGGGTGGCCGCCGACATCACCCGCTCGGTCGGGCAGCGCAGTCCGGTCAGCGCCGGGGACGCCAGTGCCTCGATCGGCGCGGTCAACGACCTGATGCGGTGGACCGAGATCCAGCTTCAGGACACCCTGCTGGCCCGCTCCGAGCAGGCCCGTAGCGACGTCATCCAGCAGGCGGTCATCGAGACGGTGCTGGTGCTGCTCACCCTCATCGTGGCGATCACCCTCGCCGTGGTGCTGGCCCGCTCGCTCAACCACTCGCTGCGCCGACTGCGTGAGGGCGCCCTCTCGGTGGCCAACCACGACCTGCCGGACGCGGTCAAGCGGTTGCAGAACATGGGCAGCATCAGTGACGGCGGGGTGGAGGAGATCGTCCGGCAGGTGCGGGACCCGATCCGGTTGACCAACCGGGACGAGGTCGGCCAGGTGGCCCTGGCCTTCAACGTGGTCCACCGGGAGGCCGTCCGGGTCGCCGCCGAGCAGGCCGCGCTGCGGACCAGCGTCTCGGCGATGTTCCTCAACCTGGCCCGGCGTAGTCAGACCCTGGTCGACCGGATGATCGGCGAGCTGGACGCGATCGAGCGCGGCGAGGAGGACCCGAAGCGGCTCGCCCAGCTCTTCGAACTGGACCACCTCGCCACCCGGATGCGTCGTAACGACGAGAACCTGCTGGTCCTGGCCGGTGCCGACTCGGCCGTGCCGCGCCGCGACGACGCGCTGCTCGTCGACGTGCTGCGCGCCGCCCAGTCCGAGGTGGAGCTCTACAACCGGATCGAGTTCGGCACCGTCGACACCGATATCTCGGTCGCCGCCCACGCGGTCAACGACGTGGTACGACTCGTCGCCGAGCTGCTGGACAACGCCACCCGCTTCTCGCCGCCGACCACCACGGTGGTCGCCGACGGCCGGCGCATCCGCGACTACGTGCTGATCCAGATCGAGGACCGGGGACTCGGCCTCACCGACGAACAGTTGGACTCGCTCAACCGCCGGCTCGCCGCACCGCCGACCGTGGACGTGGCCGCCTTCCGGCTGATGGGTCTCGCCGTGGTCAGCCGGCTCGCCGGCCGGTACAACATCCGGGTGGAGCTGCGACGCAACGTCGAGGGCGGCACCGTCGCCCAGGTGACCCTGCCCAACGCCACAGTGGTGCTGCCCGCCCACCGGGGTCGGGACCAGGCGACCGGCCGGCCGCGTCAGCCGCTGGCGGTCGAGCAGCCGACGCCCGCCCCGGCCGGTATCGGTGGTGCCTTCACCGGTGCCCGTAGCGCGGCGGCGACGTTGACCGACCAGTGGCGTACCACCCCACCGGCGCCGGCCCCCTGGCAGCCGCCGGTGGACGCCCGGGACACCGCCCCCGCCGTGCAGTTCGGCGGCCCGGTCTCCGCCCCGCCGCTGGCACCGGTCTCCGCCCCCTCGGCCGACTCCGGGTTCAGCGCCTTCTCGGCCGGCAGCCCCACGGTGGCGAACCCGACCATCGACGCGTTGCCGCGCCGGGCCGCGCCGGGCGGGCCGGCTCCGGTGCTGCCGGTCGGTCCGGTCGCCGGTGCCGCGCCCGGCACGACGGAGTCGTACGGCGGTCCGGCCATGCCGTTCGCCGGTGCGCCGGCGGCGACCCCGTATGCCGGTGCCCCGGCGGCGACCCCGTATGCCGGTGCGCCGGCGGCGACCCCGTTCGCCCCGGCCGCAGCGGCGTCGTTCGCCCCGGCCGCGCCACCGTCCGCGTCGTTCGCTCCTGCCGTCCAGCCGTACACCGCTCCCGCCGCGCAGTCGTACACCTCCCCGGCCGCGTCGTACACCCCGCCGGCCCCGGCTGCGCCGGTGGTGGCCCGGCCGGACCGGCCGGCCGACTCGCCGATCTTCCGGGAGATGGAGGCGGTGTGGTTCCGGTCCCACGGGGACGACGCCACCGCGATCTTCACCCGGCCCCGCTTCGACGAGGAACCGCCCGCCGCGGCGGCCCGGCCCAACGGGGCGGTCAAGCCGACCCGCCCACCGCTGCCCACCCGGGTACCTGCTGCGCCCACCGCGGCCGGCACCCCGACCGTCACCCCGGCCCAGGCCCCGGTTCAGGCCCAGGCTCCGGTTCAGGCCCAGGCCCAGGCGACTGTGGAAGTCCCCGTCGTGACCAGTCCCGAACCACCGGCCGCCACCGCGCCGCCGACATACGGCTCACCCGAGGTGCCGACCGCGCCGTCGACCCCCCCCGAGGCTCCGGCTGCCCCGACGGCCGGCGACGCCGACGCCTGGCGGACGGCGGCCGACGAGGGCTGGTCCCGGGCCACCCAGGCGGCCGAGCCGGCCAACGCCGGCACCACCCGCTCCGGTCTGCCGAAGCGGGTGCCGCAGGCCCAACTCGTCCCCGGCGGGATCGAGCCGAAGGGCGGCCGGGACCGCAGCCGCCGTACCCCGGACGAAGTACGCGGCCTGCTCTCGGCCTACCACCGCGGCGTGCAGCGCGGTCGCACCGCAGGCGCGGACCTCAACAGCACCTCGACCAAGGAGACGAACCGATGAACAGGCCAGCTGCCATGCAGGACATGGGTTGGCTGCTCACCAACTTCGCCGACAGCGTGGCGGGCATCGCCCACGTGGTGGCGGTGTCCGCGGACGGGCTGCTGCTCGCCTCCTCGCGGGACCTGCCCACCGACCGGGCCGACCAGCTCGCCGCGATCACCTCCGGCGTGGTGAGTCTGACCGAGGGTGCCGCCCGGATGTTCAGCGCCGGCGGGGTGTTGCAGACAGTGATCGAGATGGACAGCGGATACCTGTTCCTCATGTCGATCAGCGACGGCTCGTCGATGGCGGTGCTCGCCGCCCGCAGCTGCGACGTTGGCCAGGTCGGTTACGAGATGGCGTTGCTGGTCGAGCGGGTGGGCGCGGCGCTGGTGCCGCTGCCCCGAGACGCCGTGCGCTCGTAGCCACGACGGTGAGGCCGGGCGCGACCGCGTCCGGCCACAGGGACGAAGCATCCGGGCCGGGCCCGGGCGGGAGGAGGTGATCGCGGCATGGACCCCCGGCGGGACCCACGTGGCGCGCTGGTGCGTCCGTACGCGGTCACCCGCGGCCGTACCGAGCCGAGCCGGGACATCGCGCTGGAGGCGGTGCTCACCTCCAGCCCGACCCAGGTGGCCGAGTCCCGTTTCACCGGGCACGACAAGTATCGAATCGCCACCGTCTGTGAGGGCCGGGCGCAGTCGCTGGCCGAGATCTCCGCGTACACCCGGATGCCGCTGGGCGTCACCCGGGTGCTGGTCGCCGACCTGGTCGCCGACGGTCTGCTCACGCTACACACTGCCGCTCCCGCCGAGGGGTTCGAGGAGCGAATGGAAATTCTTGGAAGGGTGCTAAGTGGACTTCGCAGGCTATGACCCCGCCGGGTCGCGCCAGAGCCGGGGAATCGTCTCCGCGAAGATCGTGGTCGCGGGCGGCTTCGGCGTGGGCAAGACGACCCTGGTCGGAGCGATCTCCGAGATCACACCGCTGACCACCGAGGCGCTGATGACCGCCGCCGGCGTCGGCATCGACGACCCGTCGAAGGTGCCCGGCAAGGAGACCACCACGGTCGCCATGGACTTCGGCCGGATCACCATGGCGCAGGATCTGATCCTGTACCTGTTCGGCACGCCCGGCCAGACCCGGTTCTGGTTCATGTGGGACGAGATCATCAGGGGGGCGGTGGGTGCGGCCGTCCTGGTGGACACCCGGCGGATCACCGACGCCTTCGCCCCGCTCGACTACTTCGAGAACCGCAACCTGCCGTACGTGGTGGCGCTGAACCGGTTCGACGGCGCGGACCAGTACGAGCCGGACGAGGTCCGCGAGGCGCTCGCCATCTCGGCGGACGTGCCGCTGGTGATGTGCGACGCCCGGGACCGGGATTCGGTCAAGCGGGTGCTGGTGACGGTGGTGGAACACGCCATGCTCCGGCTCCAGGCCGAACACGGTCGGGGCTTCCCGACCCCGGTGGGCTGAGGGCAAACCTGTCACCATTTGTAACGACACGGCGTGGCCGCGCTCAGTCCGACGATGCCCTCCGGGTGCGCCCGGAAACTGGGTAGACCCACTCTGACCTGCGGCAACGTACGCTCATCCACGAATGTGACGCCCGGTGAGAGGCTCCTCACTGGAGGCATTGGTGGAGTGGCGTCATGCGCACAGTGACAGTGGTGTCGATCATCGCGACCGGAGCCGTGCTCGGGCCGGGCTCGCCGGGCCGGCCCAGGCGGCGCGTACCAGCGAGCGGCGGATCGCCCGGCTCTTCGCCGACACGGCGCGGACCGAGCGGTACGACCACGTCGCGGCCGAGGCGAGTCTGATCGACTTCGTCGGCAGCAACGTGGACAATCTGCGGGAGTCGATCGACGGCGAGCAGTACGAGGCGACCGTCATGTACCCCACGTTCTCCCGGCGGGCGGCTGCGGCGGGTGACCGCAGGGCGGCGGCGCTGTTCCGGGAGATCGCCTTCGACGAGGCCGACCACGCGTCGGCCTTCCTACGGGCGCTGGTGCGACTGGAGGTCTGAGCATCCCGCCCGCGCGACGTGGACCGCGCTCCACCGGACCCCGGCCTCACTCCACCCGGAGCCGGTAGCCGCGCTTGACGACGGTCTGCACCACCCGGGGTGCCCGTAACCCCACCCGTAGCCGGGCCACCGCCATCTCCACCGCGTGCTCGTCGGCCCCCCTGGGCAGCGTGCGCAGCAGCTCGGTGCGGGACAGCACCCGGCCGGGTCGGGCGGCGAGCGCCCGCAGCACCGCCATCGGCGCGGGCGCCAGGGGACGCAGCTCCCCGTCGATGACGGCGGCGTGCCCGCGCAGGGTCAGCAGATGCCCGGCCGCCTTCACGGTGAGGGTACGGCGGGGCAGTTCGTCCACGATGGTGCGGACCAGTGCGCCGAGCCGGGCCCGGGCCGGCGCACTGACCGGCACCCCCCGCCGCACGAGCGGTTCGGCGGTGACCGCGCCGACACAGCTGACGAGCACGTCCCCGCGCAACGCGGCAAGCACCGTCTCGGTGCGGTCGCCGGCGGCCCGCAGCAGCGCCTCCGCCGCCGGGGCGGAGGTGAAGGTGACGGCGTCGACCAGCCGGCCGGCGACCAGGTCGATCAGCCGGTGCAGCGGGGCCGGGTCGGTCGGTGGGGCCCACCGGTAGACGGGCACCTCGATCACGGTGGCTCCGGCGGCCTCCAGCGCCTCGGTGCACTCGGGCTGCCGGTCGCCGTGCAACTGCATGGCGATCACCTGCCCGGCCACCCCGCGCCGGCACAGGTGCTCGACCACCTCCTCACAGCTCTCGGAGACGGGCGACCACTGGTCGTGCAGACCGGCGGCCCGGATCGCCCCGCGCGCCTTGGGACCCCGGGCCACCACGTAGGCCCGGGACAGCACGGCCTTCAACGGCTCGGCCAGCCCCCAGCCCTCGGCCGCCTCCAACCAGCCGCGCATGCCGATGCCGGTGTTGGCCATCAGCACGTCCGGTGGCCGGTCCAGGCAGGCCCGGGTGGCGTCCCGCAGGTCGGTGTCGTCGGCCAGCGGCACGATCCGCAGGGCCGGGGCGAGCACCACCCGGGCACCGCGCCGTTCCAGCAACGCGGCCAACTCGTCGCGTCGCCGGTCGGCGGTCACCCCGATGGTGAAGCCGGCCAGTTCGTCCCGCATCACTCCTCCTGTCGCAGCCGCACCTCGACCAGGCCGTCCCGGCAGCGGACGTCGTACCGGGGCAGGGTCACCCCGGGCAGGTCCAGGCAGAGCCCGGTTCGCAGGTCGTACACCTGCTTGTGCAGGGGTGAGGCGACGGTGGGCGTCCCACCCCGGCTGCCGACGATGCCCCGTGACATCACGTACGCGTCGCTGAGCGGGTCGAGGTTGTCGACCGCGAACAGCTCGTCGTCGATCCGGAAGAGCGCCACCTGCACCCCGTCGACCAGGGCGGCGACGCCCCGCTCGGGTTCCAGCCGGTCCAGCGGGCAGACCGGGGTCCAGTCGACGGTGACCGTGTCGCTCATCGCCGTACCTCCGGCAGGCCGAGGACGACCGGCTGGCGGCGCCGGACGGGTGTCGCTGCTCCGTCGGGCGGTGTGGTGCCGACGGCGGGTCGGTTGTCGCGGGTCGGTACCGGCTGGCCCCGTTCCACCGCGAAGGTGATCGACGGGTCCGGTACGTCGGGGGCGTTGACGAAGGAGGTGAATCGGCGCAGGCGTTCCGGGTCGTCAAGCACGTCGCGCCACTCGTCGGAGTAGGTCGTGACGTGCCGGGCCATCGCCGCGTCGAGTTCCGCGCAGAGCCCGAGCGAGTCGTCGACGATCACCGACCGGAGGTGCTCCAGGCCGCCGTCCATCGCCTCGATCCAGGCGGCGGTGCGCTGCAACCGGTCGGCGGTGCGGACGTAGAACATCAGGAACCTGTCGATCAGCGTGATCAGCTCGTCGGTGGACAGGTCGGTGGCGAACAGGTCGGCGTGCCGGGGGCGGAACCCGCCGTTGCCGCCGAGGTAGAGGTTCCATCCGGTGTCGGTGGCGATGATGCCGAAGTCCTTGCTGCGGGCCTCGGCGCACTCCCGGGCGCAACCGGAGACGGCGGACTTGAGCTTGTGCGGGGCGCGCAGCCCCCGGTAGCGCAGCTCCAGGGCGACGGCCAGGCCGACCGAGTCCTGCACCCCGTACCGGCACCAGGTCTCGCCGACGCAGGACTTCACCGTGCGCAGTGCCTTGCCGTACGCGTGGCCGGACTCGAAGCCGGCGTCGACCAGCCGCCGCCAGATCTGCGGTAGCTGCTCGACCCGTGCGCCGAACAGGTCGATCCGCTGCCCTCCGGTGATCTTGGTGTAGAGCTGGAAGTCGCGGGCCACCTCCCCGATCACGATCAGCTTGTCGGGGGTGATCTCGCCGCCCGGGATCCGGGGCACCACCGAGTAGCTGCCGTCGCGTTGCAGGTTGGCCAGGAAGTGGTCGTTGGTGTCCTGCAACGACGCCTGTTCGCCGTCGAGCACGTGCCCGGTGCCCAGTGAGGCGAGGATCGAGGCCACCACCGGCTTGCAGACGTCGCAGCCCCGGCCCCGACCGTGCTCGGCGACGAGCTGCGAGAACGTCTGGATGCCGCGCACCCGGACGATGTCGAACAGCTCCTGGCGGCTGGCGTCGAAGTGCTCGCAGAGGGCGGTGGACTGCTGTACCCCGGCCGCGTCCAGCAACTGCTTGAGCGTCGGCACGCAGGAGCCGCAGCTCGTCCCGGCCCGGGTGCACGCCTTCAACGCCGGCACGTCGGTCGCCCCGCCGGCGATCGCCGCGTCGATGTCGTCCCGGGTCACCGCGTTACAGGAGCAGACCTGGGCCGCCCCGGGCAGCGCCGTCACCCCGGCCCCCGCCTCGCCGGCCGGTGCCAGCAGCGCCAGCGGGGGAGCGGGCAGCGGCCCGCCGACGCTGGCCCGCAGCGTCGGGTAGGCGCTCGCGTCGCCGACCAGCACCCCGCCGAGCAGGGTCCGCGCGTCGTCGGAGAGGACCAGCTTCGCGTACGAGCGGGTGACCGGGTCGGTGAACGTGACGTCCAGGCAGCCCGGGGTGGTGCCGTGGGCGTCGCCGAACGAGGCCACGTCGACACCGAGCAGTTTGAGCTTGGTGGCGCTGTCCGCGCCGGGGAAGGTGGCCGCGCCGCCGAGCAGCCGGTCGGCCACCACCTCGGCCATCGCGTACCCGGGGGCGACCAGGCCGTGGCAGGTGCCGTCGACGGCCGCGCACTCGCCGACCGCCCAGATCCGCGCGTCGTCGCTGCGGCAGCTCCAGTCGACGAGCACCCCGCCGCGCGGGCCGAGCGGCAGCCCGGCGGCGCGGGCCATCTCGTCGCGGGGGCGGATGCCGGCGGCCACCACCACCAGGTCGGCGTCGACCGTGCCGCCGTCGGAGAGGTCCAACGCGGCGACCGCGCCGTCCGGGCCTGGCCGCAGCGCGGTGGTGCCCACCCCGAGGTGGGTGGTGACCCCCAACTCCTCGACGTAGCGCCGCAGCATCGCGCCGCCCGCCTCGTCGACCTGCACCGGCATCAGCCGGGGCGCGAACTCCACCACATGGGTACGCAGCCCCAGCAGCCGCAGCGCGTTGGCGGCCTCCAGACCGAGCAGGCCGCCACCGATCACCGCCCCGGTAGCCCGGCCCCGGGCGTGCTCCCGGATCGCCTCCAGGTCGTCCAGGGTGCGGTAGACGAAGACGCCGGGCAGGTCGGTGCCGGCCACCGGGGGCACGAACGGGTACGACCCGGTGGCCAGCACCAGCGCGTCGTACGGGTGCTCGCCGCCGGCGGTGGTCACCACCCGCCGGTCCCGGTCGATCCCGGTGACCGGGTCACCGAGACGCAGCTCCACCCCGTCGTCCGGAGTGTGCAGGTTCAGCTCCCCGGCGGACACCCCGTCGAAGAAGGCGGACAGCCGTACCCGGTCGTACGCCGGGCGGGGTTCCTCGGCGAGCACCGTCACCTGCCAGCGCCGGTCGTGGTCGCGGGCGCGCAGCGCCTCGACGAACCGCTGGCCGACCATGCCGTTGCCGACGACGACCAATCGTCCACCGGTCATCGGGTCACCTCCTCGTGGTGTCATCACGGTCATCGGGGCGTCCCCACCGAGTCCACCTCGGACAGCCAGCCGACGATCCCGCCGACGGCCTCCCGGCAGCCGCCGCAGCCGGTGCCGGCCCGGGTCGCGGCGACCACCTCGTCGACCGTCCGGGCACCGGCCCGCCAGCAGCGGACCAGGGTGCCCTTGTCGACGTCGTTGCACTGGCAGACGGTCGTCGCGTCCGGCATCAGCGCCGGGGACGCGGCGGGCGTCGCGGGGGCACTGCCGAGCGACCGGCCGAGCAGCAGTGCCCGCCGGTCGGTGGGGACCGGGCCGCCCCGGTCGAAGAGCTGCACCACCGTGCCGACCGCCGGGTTGTCGCCGAGCAGGATCGCCCCGGTCAGCCGGTCGTGGTCGATCCGCAGCCGGGCGTACGTCCCCCGGGCCGGGTCGGCGAAGGTCAGCTCCTCACCGGGGCCCCCGGTCGGGTCGCCCATCGCGGCCAGGTCGATCCCGGCGGCCTTGAGCCGGGTCACCACCGGCCGGGGCCGGTAGCGGGCGGTGTGGTCCTCGCCGGTGAGCAGCCGGGCCACCACCCGGGCCTGCGCCCAGGCGGGCGCGACCAGCCCGGTCGGGCCGCCGGCGGGGCGGGCGCAGTCGCCGATCGCCGAGATCGCCTCGTCGCCGGTGCGCAGCCGGTCGTCGACCAGCACGCCGCGGTCGACGGCCAGCCCGGCGGCGGCGGCCAGGTCGGTGTCGGGGCGTACCCCGCAGGAGAGCACCAGCAGGTCGGCGGTCAGGCTGGTGCCGTCGGCCAGGTCGAGCCGTACCGCGTCGTCGGCGGTGGCCAGCCCGGTCGCCGGCACGCCCAGCCGGGTGGCGACGCCGAGCCCGGCCAGGGTGTCGGCGAGCACCGCGCCGGCGGCCGGGTCGAGCTGCCGCTCCATCAGGTGCGGGTGGGGGTGGACCACGGTCACCGTCAGCCCCCGGGCGGCCAGGCCGCGCGCCGCCTCCAGGCCGAGCAGCCCGCCGCCGAGCACCAGCGCGCTGTGCGCGGTGCGGGCGGCGGCGAGGATGCGTCGGCAGTCGGCCAGGGTCCGGAAGACGGCCGCCCGTGGCGGCAGGGCGGCCGGGTCGAGGCCGGGCAGCGCGGGCACCACGGCCCGGCTGCCGGTGGCGAGGACCAGGTGGTCGTAGTCGACCCGGTCGCCGTCGGTGGTGTGCACCGTCCGGGCGGCCCGGTCGATCGCGGCGGCCACCACGCCGGTACGCACGTCGGTGCCCTGCCCGGCGACCTCGGCCAGCTCCACGTCGGGCTCGTCGATCTTGCCGGCCAGCAGCGTGGAGAGCATGATCCGGTTGTACGCCCGGTGCGGTTCCGCCCCGAGCACGGTGACCTTCCGGTCCCCGTTGCGGGCGTGCAGCTCGGTGGCGAGCCGGGAGCCGGCCATGCCGTACCCGACGATCACGATCCGCCCGGTCATGCCCGCTCCACCCGGACCGCGCAGATCTTGAACTCCGGCATCCCGGAGACCGGATCGAGAGCGTCGTTGGTGACCGAGTTGGCGCGGGCCGCGCCGGGCCAGTGGAACGGGGCGAAGACGGTGTCCGGCCGGATCGTCGGGCTGAGCCGGGCCGGTGCCCGCAGCTCACCCCGGCGGGAGGCGACCCGTACCTCGTCGCCCTCGGCGACCCCGAGCCGGGCGGCCAGGTCGGGGTGCAGCTCGACGAAGCCGCGCGGGGCGGCCAGGCGCAGCGCGGCCACCCGCCGGGTCTGCGTGCCGGACTGGTACTGGGCCAGCACCCGCCCGGTGGTGAAGTGCAGCGGGTAGTCGGCGCAGACCTCTTCCGCCGCCGGCCGGTGCTGCACCGGGTGGAACCGGGCCCGGCCGGTCGGGGTGGGGAAGGTGTCGGCGAAGAGCCGGGGGGTGTCCGGCCCGTCCGGGTCGGGGCACGGCCAGAAGACCCCGTCGGCGGACTCGATCCGGTCCCAGGTGACCCCGGCGTAGTCGGCGACGCCCCCGGCGGAGGCCCGCCGCAGCTCGGCGAAGACCACCCTCGGGTCGGTCGGGAAGCGGTCCGGGCGGTTCCCGTCGGGGACGCGGCCCGGTCCGGCCCCGTCGCGGGCGTGCTCGGGTCCGGACCCGGTGCCGGGCTGCTCCGGGTCGACGGCCGGGGTGGCGGGGTCGTCGAGGCGGGCGGCGAGGTCGGCGAGGACCGCCAGGTCGGTGCGGACGCCGGGGGGTGGTTCGCGCAGCGCGCGGCGGCGCAGCACCCGACCCTCCAGGTTGGTCATCGTGCCGTCCTCCTCGGCCCACTGGGCGACCGGCAGCACCACGTCGGCCAGCTCGGCCGTCTCGGAGCGCAGGAAGTCGGCCACCACCAGCAGGTCCAGCCCGCGCAGCCGGGACTCGACCCGGGCCGCCCGGGGCGCGGAGACCACGGGATTGGAGCCGAAGACGAGCAGCGCGCGGGGGCCGTCGGGGCTGCCGAGCGAGTCGAGCAGCTGGTAGGCCGGCACGCCGGGGCCGGGCAGCTCGGCGGGGTCGACGCCCCACACCTCGGCGACGTGGGCGCGGGCCGCCGGGTCGTCGATCTTGCGGTAGCCGGGGAGCTGGTCGGCCTTCTGGCCGTGTTCGCGCCCGCCCTGGCCGTTGCCCTGGCCGGTGAGGCAGCCGTACCCGGAGTACGGGCGGCCGGGCAGGCCGAGGGCGAGGGCGAGGTTGACGTACGCGCTTACCGTGTCGACGCCCTTGGCGTGCTGCTCGGCGCCCCGGGCGGTCAGGATGACCGCCGAACCGGCGGAGCCGAGCGCGCGGGCGGTCGCCTCCAGGTCGGCCACCGGCACCCCGGAGAGCCGTTCCACCTCCGCCGGCCAGTAACCGGCGACGGTACGACGTACCGCGTCGAAACCCTCGGTGCGGGCGGCGACGTACTCCCGGTCGATCAGCCCCTCGGTGAGCGCGACGTGCAGCAGCGCGTTGGCGACCGCCAGGTCGGTGCCGGGCAGCGGTTGCAGGTGCAGGTCGGCCTGGCGGGCGGTGGCGGTCAGCCGGGGGTCGACCACGATCAGCCGGCCGCCCCGGGCCTGCTGGTCGGCCAGGTGCCGCATCAGCGGCGGCATGGTCTCGGCCGGGTTCGCGCCGACCAGCAGCAGGGTTTCCGTGTGGCCCAGGTCGGTCAGCGGGAAGGGCAGCCCCCGGTCGACGCCGAAGGCGCGCAGCCCGGCCGCGGCGGCCGAGGACATGCACCACCGGCCGTTGTAGTCGATGTGCCGGGTCCGCAGGGCCACCCGGGCGAACTTGCCGAGGGCGTACGCCTTCTCGTTGGTGAGCCCGCCGCCACCGAAGACCGCGACCGCGTCCCGCCCGTGGTCACGTTGGACGGTGCGCAGCCCGGCGGCGATCCGGTCGAGCGCGACCTCCCAGCTGGCCGGGCGCAGCTCGCCCGACGGGTCGCGGACCAGCGGGGTGGTCAACCGGTCGGGGTGGTCGAGCAGTTCGGCGGCGGTCCAGCCCTTCTGGCACAGCCCGCCGCGGTTGGTGGGGAACTGCCGGGGCCGGACCTCGATCCGGCCGTCGTCGGCGTCCCGCAGGACCATGCCGCACTGGAGCGCGCAGTACGGGCAGTGCGTCTCCGCTTCCCGGGGTTCGGACCCCGTTCGCGTCGCGGCGCGTGCACCGTCTGTCATGTCGGCAAAGCGTGCCGCTGGGCGGTTTCCGACCCGCGTCCCTTCTGTTTCGGTCCTGTCAAGAGCGGCTCACACCGCACGGGGGCACGGGACCGGTCGGCAAGGTCTATGATGTGGGACAGAAATCTTATTATGTGAGAGGGGTGGATCATGGACGTGACGGCGGCCTTCGATGCGGTGGCGGGCTCCTACGACCAGGCCCGCCGCCGGCTCGTCCCCTGCTTCGACGACTTCTACGGCACCGCCGTCGAGGTGGCCGCCCCACCGCTGCGGGCCGCGCTCGCCGCGGGGCGTACCCCCGAGGTGCTCGATCTGGGTGCCGGCACCGGGCTGCTCTCGCTGCTGCTCACCGCAGCGCTGCCCGGGGTGCGGGTGACCCTGGTCGACGGCGCCGCGCGGATGCTCGCGGTGGCCGCCGACGGGCTGACCGCCCGGGGGGTGGCGCACCGCACCGTCGTCGCCGACCTGGCCGACCCGCTCCCCGCCGGGCGGTACGACGCGGTGGTCTCCGCCCTGGCCGTGCACCACCTCGACGACGACGGCAAGCGGGCGCTCTACCGGCGGGCGGCCGGGGCGCTCGTCCCCGGCGGGGTGTTCGTCAACGCCGAGCAGGTGGCCGGCCCCACCCCGACCCTCGACCGCCGCTATGACGACGTCTGGCTGGCGCAGACCGCCGCGCGCGGCTCGGACGCCGACGAGATCGCCGCCGCCCGGAAGCGGATGCAGCACGACCGCCCGGCGTCGGTAACCGACCAGTGCCGGTGGCTTGCCGACGCCGGCCTGGTCGACGTGGACTGCTTCTACAAGGCGTGGCGGTTCGCCGTCTTCGGCGGCCAACGTCCGACCGCCTGACCCGTTCGCCGCCCGACCGCCTGACCCGGCCACCGGCCACCGGCCTGACCCCGGTCGCCGCGCGGCGACCGGTCGGTGGTCCGGCACGCGGACGGGATGACCGCTGGTCATACCGAGGGTACGATCGATGGCATGACTGCCAAGGTGACCCTCTCGTTCTCCGACGAGACGATCGAGGAGGCCCGCCGGTTCGCCAAGCGGGAAGGGCTCTCCCTCTCCGCATGGATGGACCAGGCCGCCCGGGAGAAGGCGCTGCGGGAGGTGTTCACCGCCCACGCCGAGGCGGTCGGCCGGGCCGGGCTCGACCTGGAATCCGCCGCCCTCGCCGATGCCCGTGAGGTGGGCATGGTCACCGACGCGCTCTTCGGTGGTCGCCCACGTGCTGCGTAGGGGAGAGGTCTGGCGCATCGAGGGTGCCCGCGAACGGCTCGGGCTGGTGATCAGCTCCGACGTCTACAACTCCACCGACGTGCCGATCGTGATCGTCGCCGAGGTGGTCGAGACCGCGCTGCTGCGCGACTCCCCGCTTGCCGTGCCGATGGGTGCCAACGTGGTGATGCCCGACCGCCTGTCGGCCCCGATGAAGAAGTGGTTCACCGAGTGCGTGGACGTCGCCGACACCGAGACCATGCAGCACGTCGCCCGCGCGCTGCGCATCCTCCAGGAGCTCTGACCCCCTCACCACCGGTTGCCGGCCGACGTGCGATCTCCGTTTCCGGAACGACCCACGGGGGGCACCGTCGGGAAACCGGCCCTGCCTAGCGTCCTGCTCACATCGATGAGGAGGAGTCGCCGTGAGCACGCTCGCCAGCAGCACCGCCGCCGATCCACCCGCCGCCGGTCCGCAGGTCGCCACCGATCCGCAGGTCGCGACCGACGTCCCGCCGGCCGCCGACCCGCAGCGCGCCGCCGCCGACCCGCAGCGCACCGCAGCCGGGCCGTCGGCCGCTGCCGCCGGAGGGCGGCACCGGATCGACGACTGGCGTCCCGAGGACCCCACCTTCTGGCGGACGACCGGAGCGCCGATCGCCCGCCGTAACCTCTGGGTGTCGATCTTCGCCGAGCACGTCGGGTTCTCGGTGTGGAGCCTCTGGTCGGTCACCGTGCTCTTCCTCGGCCCGGCGTACGGCATCGACCCGGCCGGGAAGTTCCTGCTCACCGCCGTACCGGCCGCGCTGGGGGCGGTGCTCCGGCTGCCGTACACCCTGGCGGTGGCCCGGTTCGGCGGGCGGAACTGGACGATCGTCAGCGCGCTGCTGCTGCTGGTGCCGGCGGTGCCGATGGCGGTGCTGCTGGAGCCGGGGGTGTCGTACTCCACGCTGATGGTGCTGGCCTGCCTGACCGGGGTCGGCGGCGGCAACTTCGCCTCGTCGATGGCGAACATCAACCTGTTCTTCCCGGACCGGCTCAAGGGCCGGGCGCTCGGGCTCAACGCCGGGGGCGGCAACCTCGGCGTACCGGCGGTGCAGCTGGTCGGGTTGGCGGTGCTGGCCACCGCCGGGGCGGCGTACCCCCGGTTGGTGCCGGCGGTCTACCTGCCGCTGATCGTGCTGGCCGCGCTCGCCGCCGCCCGCTGGCTGGACAACATCCCGGACGCCCACAACGAGCCCGGCGCGCTGCGCGAGGCCGCCCGCGACCGGCACACCTGGGTGATGTCGCTGCTCTACGTGGGCACCTTCGGCTCGTTCATCGGCTTCGGTTTCGCCTTCGGTCAGGTGCTCCAGCTCCAGTTCGCCGAGCGGTTCCCCACCCCGGTCGACGCGGCCTGGCTGACCTTCCTCGGGCCGCTCGTCGGCTCGCTGATCCGGCCGCTCGGCGGGCAGCTCGCCGACCGGCTGGGCGGTGCCCGGGTGACCTTCTGGAACTTCGTCGCGATGGCCGCCGGGGCCGGGCTGGTGCTGTACGCCGCCCGGGAGCGGTCGTTCCCGCTCTACCTGGCCGGGTTCCTGGCCCTGTTCGTCTTCTCCGGCATCGGCAACGGGTCGACGTACAAGATGATCCCGGCGATCTTCCGGGTCCGGGCGGCGGCCGAGGCGGAGCTGACCGGCGACCCGGTCGCGGCGCAGCGTCGGGCCCGGCGACGCTCCGGGGCCCTGATCGGCATCGCCGGCGCGATCGGCGCCTCGGGTGGGGTGCTGGTGAACGTGGCCTTCCGGCAGTCCTTCCTCACCTCGGGCAACGCGGACGCCGCCTACCTGGCCTTCATCGGCTGGTACGCGCTCTGCTTCGTGGTCACCTGGGCGGTCTACCTGCGGCCCGGTCCGGGTAAGCTGATCGGTGTGTGACCCTGGTCATGCGACGACACCGCAGGCCACGCCGGTCGGCCCCCCGTTTTGACCAGCCCACGGGGTGCCGGGTATCGTTGCCTGCTGTTGTACGACATCCAGAGGCGTGCCGCTCAGGTACGCTTGGTCGTTCGTGCGCGCTGGTCCGGCCGGGAAGCCTCTGGTCACCTCGGCGCGCGACCCCAGACCGACGACGAGACAAGGTAGACCTGTGCGTACGTACAGCCCGAAGCCGGGTGAGATCGAGCGTCAGTGGCACGTTATCGACGCCTCTGATGTCGTGCTGGGCCGCCTGGCCACCCACGCCGCCACGCTGCTGCGCGGCAAGCACAAGCCGACTTTCGCGCCGCACGTCGACACGGGCGACTTCGTCGTCGTCGTGAACGCGGGCAAGGTGGCGCTGACCGGCAACAAGCGGCAGACCAAGGTCGCCTACCGGCACTCCGGATACCCGGGTGGCCTCAAGCAGATCGGCTACGAGGAGCTGCTGACCAAGCGGCCCGAGCGGGCCATCGAGCTGGCCGTGAAGGGGATGCTCCCGCACAACAAGCTCGGCCGTCAGCTGATCAAGAAGCTGAAGGTCTACGCCGGTGCCGAGCACCCGCACCTGGCGCAGCAGCCGGTGCCGTTCGAGATCAAGCAGATCGCGCAGTGAGCGAGGGCGAAGGAAACAGCATGACCGACATCACCGAGACCGAGGTCGCCCCCGAAGCCCCCGAGGCCACCGAGGCGCCCGCGCCCGTCGCCCGCGCGCCGTATGGTGACCGGCCGATCCAGACCGTCGGCCGCCGCAAGGAGGCCATCGTCCGGGTCCGCATCGTCCCGGGCACCGGCAAGATCACCTGCAACGGCCAGGAGCTCGAGTCGTACTTCCCGAGCAAGGTGCACCAGCAGCTCATCAAGGACCCGCTGGTCACCGCCGAGAAGCTGGAGCAGTTCGACGTCATCGCCAACCTGCGTGGCGGCGGCACCACCGGCCAGGCCGGTGCGCTGCGGCTGGGCATCGCCCGTGCGCTGATCGTCAACGAGCCCGACGACCGCCCGGCCCTCAAGAAGGCCGGCTTCCTGACCCGGGACGCCCGGGTCAAGGAGAGCAAGAAGTACGGTCTCAAGAAGGCCCGTAAGGCGCCTCAGTACTCGAAGCGCTGATCAACTACAGCGCGTTGTACTTCTGACGAACGGCCGGGTCCGCCTCCCCTGCACGGGAGGCGGCCCGGCCGTTCCGCTTTCTCCACTCATCGCAGTTGCACCGGAGGTTCGCGGGTATGGGGCGGTTGTTCGGCACGGACGGCGTACGCGGGCGGGCGAACGTGGATCTCACCCCGGAGCTGGCGCTCGCGGTGGCGGTGGCCGCCGCGCACACGCTGGCCGAGTCGGACCGTAGCCACCCGCCGCTGGCGGTGGTCGGCCGGGACACCCGGGCCAGCGGCGAGATGCTGGAGGCCGCCGTGGTCGCCGGCCTCACCAGCGCCGGCGCGAGCGTGGTCCGGGTCGGTGTGCTGCCCACCCCCGCCGTGGCGTTCCTGACCGCCGAGGCCAAGGCCGACCTGGGCGTGATGCTCTCCGCTTCGCACAACCCGATGCCGGACAACGGGATCAAGCTCTTCGCCGCCGGTGGGCACAAGCTCCCCGACGAGATCGAGCTGCGGATCGAGGCGGCCGTCGAGGCGAACGCCACCACCGCCTGGGACCGCCCGGTCGGCGCGGGGGTCGGTCGGGTGCACGACCTGCTCGACGGCGCCGACCACTACGTACAGCACCTGGTCGGCACCGTGCCGCACCGCCTCGACGGCATCAAGGTCGTGGTCGACTGCGCCAACGGCGCCGCCGCCGAGGTCGCCCCGGTGGCCTACCGGGAGGCCGGCGCCGAGGTGATCGCGATCCACGCCGAGCCGGACGGTCTCAACATCAACGACGAGTGCGGTTCCAACCACCTCGACAGCCTGCGGGCCGCGGTGATCGAGCACGGCGCACACCTGGGCCTCGCCCACGACGGCGACGCCGACCGCTGCCTGGCGGTCGACGCCGACGGCGCGGAGGTCGACGGCGACGAGCTGATGGCGATCCTCGCGCTGGCCCTGCGGGATGCCGGCGGGCTGACCGGGGACACCCTGGTCGCCACCGTGATGAGCAACCTCGGCCTGCGGTTGGCCATGTCCGCGCAGGGCATCCGGCTGGTCGAGACCAAGGTCGGCGACCGGTACGTGCTGGAGGAGCTGCGCGCCTCCGGCCTCGCCCTCGGCGGCGAGCAGAGCGGTCACCTCGTCATGCCCGCGCACGCCACCACCGGCGACGGGGTGCTCACCGGGCTGCACCTGATGGCCCGGATGGCCGCCACCGGCCGGTCCCTGGCCGAGCTCGCCTCGGTGGTCACCAAGCTGCCGCAGGTGCTGATCAACGTGCCGGTCGGCGACCGCACCGTCGGCGCCACCGCACCCGCCGTCCGGGCCGAAGTCGAGCGGGCCGAGGCCGAGCTGGGGGAGACCGGCCGGGTGCTGCTGCGCCCGTCGGGCACCGAACAGTTGGTCCGGGTGATGGTCGAGGCCGGCACCGAGGAGATCGCCCGGTCGGTGGCCGAGCGGATCGCCGACCACGTCCGCACCGCCAGCCCCGCCGCCTGACGCCCGGTGCGGCCTGCCGGGCGGGATGATCGCCGCCGGGCGGGTGACCGGGATGTCGGTGGGGTGCGGTCAGCGGGTGGCGGTCAGGGCGCGCAGCCGGGTGACGGCTTCGGTCAGCACCTCGGGGCGCTTGCAGAAGGCGAACCGGACCAGGCGGCGGCCGGCGTCGGCATCGTCGTAGAAGACCTGGGTGGGTACGGCGACCACGCCGCAGCGCTCCGGTAGGGAGCGGCAGAACTCCAGCCCGTCCCGACCGCCGAGACCGGTGATGTCGGCGGTGACGAAGTACGTCCCCTCCGGGGTGAGTACCTCGAAGCCGGCGTCGGTCAGACCGCCGATCAACAGGTCCCGCTGCCGTTGGAGAGCGTCCCGGAAGCCGGTGTAGTAGTCGTCGGGCAGGGCCAGCGCCACGGCGACCGCCGGTTGCAGCGGTGCCGCGTTGACGAAGGTGAGGAACTGCTTGACCCGCAGCACCGCCGACACCAGCGCGGCGGGGCCGCTCACCCAACCCACCTTCCAACCGGTGCAGGAGAACGTCTTACCGGCCGACGAGATCCGCAGCGTGCGCTCCCGCATCCCGGGCAGGGTGGCAAGCGGCAGGTGCCCGGCGGCGGCGTCGGTGAAGACGAGGTGCTCGTACACCTCGTCGGTGACCGCGTACACGTCGTGCTCCCGGCAGAGATCGGCGACCAGAGTCAGTTCGTCGGGGGTGAAGACCTTCCCGGTCGGGTTGTGCGGGGAGTTCAGCAGCACCAGCCGGGTACGCGGCCCGAACGCGGCCCGCAGTTCTGCCGGGTCGAAGGCGTACCGGCCGTCGTCGGCGGGGCGCAGGGTGACCGGCCGCCGCACCGCCCCGGCCAACGCGATCGACGCGGCGTACGAGTCGTAGTACGGCTCGAAGCAGACCACCTCGTCGCCCGCCTCGCAGAGCGCAAGGATGCTGGCGGCGATCGCCTCGGTGGCTCCGGCGGTGATGACGATCTCGCCGTCCGGGTCGTACCCCAGACCGTGGAAGCGGCGTTGGTGCTCGGCGACGGCGCGACGCAGCTCCGGGATCCCCGGGCCGGGCGGGTACTGGTTGTGCCCGGAGCGCAGCGCCTCCGCGGCGGCGGACAGCATCTCGGGCGGCCCGTCCGTGTCCGGGAAGCCCTGGCCCAGGTTGACCGCTCCGGTCCGGACGGCGAGCGCGGACATCTCGGCGAACACGGTCGTCCCGAACGGGCGCATCCGGGCCACCAGCGGGTCGACATCGGTCGGTGTCGTCACGTCCGTCAGCCTACGGCCCGCCGACCGGGCGGGCAGTGGCCCGGTCAGCGGACCGGTCTGGCGTGGCACTGCACCCGCCAGCCGTCCGGACCCACCGCGTCGGTCACCCGGGGGCGGCCGGTGACCGTGGTGGCGCACCGGAAAGCGCCCTCGTTGCCGACCGTGCGGGCGGCGCTGACCAGCACCCGGTCCGGGTGGTCGGTGCGTAGCTCCAGCCGCCACGGCAGCGGTACCCGCTCCTGCTGGACGAAGGTGCCGGCACCGTCGTAGAGCTGGAGGTCCACCGGGCCGGTGCCGGTCACCTCGTACGTCACGGCGTACCGGCCCGGACCGCTGGCCGGCACGGTGGCGGGCGCGGACGATGGGTACGGCTGCGGGCGCCATCCGGACTCGGGGTCGTCGGGGTGACCGTCGTCGTATGGGTCCCCGGTCGCCGTGTCCGAGCCGATCCCGCCCAGCAGGGCACCGCCCCCGCAGAAGCAGGCGCAGAGGCCGACGACGAGCACCACGACCACCGCGAGCACGATCGCCACCACCTGACCGGCACCGGTGGAGGTTCGCCCACCCGGCGGTGGGTACCCGGGGTGGGCGAACGGCGGCGGGTAGCCCGACGGCGACCAGCCGTGACCGGGCGGACCGCCGGGCGTCGACGGGGGTGCGCCGGGCCAGCCGTGACCGGGCGGGCCGCCGGGAGTCCCGGGGAGCGCGCCGGACCAGCCGACAGGAGCGGGCGTCCCGGGAGCCGGGCCGGGCCAGCTTGCGGAGGGGACCGTGCCGGGCCAGCCGGTGGGAGGGACTGCGCCGGGCCACCCCGAAGGAGAAGCCGTGCCGGGGTCGTCGGCGGGAGGGGGTGGGCCGGGGGGAACCGGGCCGGCCGGTGGGCCGTCGGTCGACGGTCCGCCGGGCCACGGGTCGGGGGCCGCCCAGGGTTGCGGGACCGCGAGCGGGTCCGGAGGGGTCCAGGCGGATGCGCCGGGCGGCGGGGCGGTCGTCGGGTCCGCGCCGGCACCGCCCGGATGAGCCGGTGGAGGGCCACCGCCGGGGCTCGGGATGCCCGGGTCGCCGGCGGGGATCGACGGATCGCCGGCCGGGGGAGCCGGGTCGCTGGGCGGGGTCGGGGGATCGGCGGGTGAGGGCGCGGGGTCGCTGGGTGGGGGCGCGTCGGACATGGTCGCTCCGGGAACGGATGAGGAGGAAAGGGGTGAGTGGGCCGTCCCTGGGACGGTCCAGGGTCGCCGAGAGACTGTCGTACCGCCGGGCGACCCGCAAGCCCGTGCGGTCGGACGGCTGCGGCGCTCGTCCGGTTGTCGCCGGTCGTCGACCGATCGATCAAGTTCGGTGATTGTTTACCCGGCTTCCGCGCACGCATGATGAGCGAAACTGGGTTAGGCTGCGGACCATGTGTGGAATCGTGGGTTACGCCGGCTCGCGCCCGGCGCTCGGCATCGTGCTCGACGGGTTGCGCCGGCTGGAATACCGGGGTTACGACTCGGCCGGGGTCGCGATCGTCTGCGACGACGAGCTGCTCACCGAGAAGAAGGCCGGCAAGCTGGCCAACCTGGAGAAGGTCCTCTCCGAGCGGGCCGCCAGCAACCCGGGGGACTGCGCCGCCAGCCCGGTAGGCATCGGCGACGGCACCACCGGCATCGGCCACACCAGGTGGGCCACCCACGGCGGGCCGACCGACCGCAACGCCCACCCGCACGTGGCCCCCGACGGCCGGGTCGCCGTGATCCACAACGGCATCATCGAGAACTTCGCCAAGCTCCGCACCGAGCTGGAGGACGCCGGCGTCCAGTTCACCAGCGACACCGACACCGAATGCGCCGCCCACCTGCTCTCCCACGCGCTCACCGAGCTGCGGGCGGCCGGCGGGACCGACAACCCGCAACTGCTCGCCGCCGCGATGCGGGTGGTGTGCCGGCGGCTGGAGGGCGCGTTCACCCTGCTCGCCGTCGACGCCGCCATCCCCGGTGCGGTGGTCGGTGCCCGGCGCAACTCGCCGCTTGTGGTCGGTCGCGGTGACGGAGAGAACTACCTGGCCAGCGACGTGGCGGCATTCATCGAGCACACCCGCGAGGCGGTCGAGCTGGGCCAGGACCAACTCGTCCTGATCACCGGCGACAGCATCGAGATCACCGACTTCGACGGAGAACCGGCCACCGGCAAGGACTTCCACATCGACTGGGACTCCTCGGCCGCCGAGAAGGGCGGCTACGACTGGTTCATGCTCAAGGAGATCGAGGAGCAGCCGCAGGCCATCGCGGACACCCTGCTCGGCCGGCTCACCGAGACCGGGGAGATCGCCCTCGACGAGGTCCGCCTCAGCGACCAGGACCTGCGCGACGTCGACAAGATCTTCATCGTCGCCTGCGGCACCGCGTACCACTCCGGCATGGTCGCCAAGTACGCCATCGAGCACTGGACCCGGATCCCGTGCGAGGTGGAGCTGGCCAGCGAGTTCCGCTACCGCGACCCGGTGCTCGACCGGTCCACCCTGATCGTGGTGATCTCGCAGTCCGGCGAGACGATGGACACCCTGATGGCGCTGCGGCACGCCAAGGAGCAGAAGGCCCGGGTGCTGGCCATCTGCAACACCAACGGCTCCACCATCCCGCGCGAGTCCGACGCGGTGCTCTACACCCACGGTGGCCCCGAGATCGCGGTCGCCTCGACCAAGGCCTTCCTCACCCAACTGGTCGCCTGCTACCTGATCGGCCTGCACCTGGCCCAGGTGCGCGGGATCAAGTTCGCCGACGAGGTCGGCGCGGTGGTGGCCCAGCTCCAGGAGATGCCGGACAAGCTGCGCGAGCTGCTCGGCCGGATCGAGCCGGTACGGGAGCTGGCCCGGGAGCTGAAGTCCGAGCCGACCGTGCTCTTCATCGGCCGGCACGTCGGCTACCCGGTGGCCCTGGAGGGCGCGCTCAAGCTCAAGGAGCTGGCGTACATGCACGCCGAGGGGTTCGCCGCCGGTGAGCTGAAGCACGGCCCGATCGCCCTGATCGACAAGGGCACCCCGGTGATCTGCGTGGTGCCGTCGCCGGTCGGCCGGGGAATGCTGCACGACAAGGTCGTCTCCAACATCCAGGAGGTCCGGGCCAGGGGGGCGCGGACGATCGTGATCGCCGAGGAGGGCGACGAGGCGGTGGTCCGCTACGCCGACCATCTGATCTACGTGCCGCGTACGCCCACGCTGCTCGCGCCGCTGGTCACCACGGTGCCGTTGCAGGTGTTCGCGGCCGAGATCGCCGCCGCCCGGGGGCACGACGTCGACCAGCCGCGCAACCTGGCGAAATCGGTCACCGTGGAATAGGTGACTCCGCGTCACCGTCGGTGGCCCGGTCATCGGCCGAGCACGATCCGGGCCATCCCGTCGAGGGCCGGGTTGTCGGGCTCCCAGTAGCCGGTGTGGCCGTCCCGGCTGCTGGGGAAGGTCCGGCCACCGAAGCCCGGATCGCTCGGATCGTGCCCGAACCACAACTGGTGGTCGTCCGGGCGGAGCAGCCAGGCGGCGCTGGCCAGCGGCGAGGTGGCCAGCACCGCCCGGCCGGCCAGGTCACGGGGCGGCTCGACCAGCGCGATCACGTCGTCGCGGGCGGTGCTCGACCAGACCCGGTCCGGGGGCAGCCCCAGCGCCCCGGCCCGGTCCACCCCGACGCCGGGTGACCCGACGAAGGCCAGCGCGTCGGCGGCCAGCCCGTGGTCCCGGGCGGCGCTGCCCACCACCAGCGAGCCGTAACTGTGCCCCAGTACGGTCTGCCGGGCCGCCGGCCCGTCGTGGGTGGCGCGCAGCCCTTCCTGGAAGCGGTGCAGCGCAGGCCCGGCGTCCCGGGCCTGGGCCGGCGAAGAAGCCTCGGGCAGGAAGTCGGGGGCGTCGTAGTCCAGCCAGAGCACCGCCGCCGTCTCCTCGCCGGGAGCGATGACGGTGCACCTGGCCTGCACCCGGGCGGCCCGGCTCAGCTCACCGGGGACGTCGGCGAGGTCGCTTGTCATCCCCGGCACGTAGGTCAGCACCCGACCGGCCCGGTCCGGGTTGCCCAGCGCGACGATCGCCCGTCCGTCGCCGCGCGGGTCGAGCCCGAGCAGGTACGCCCGGGGCGTCGTCGTCGAGGCCAGCCGACCGGCGAGCCCGTCCAGGACGGCCAATGCCCGATCGATCCGTCGCAGACCGGTGCGCTCGCCCGGCCGGTGGCTCGACAGCGACAGCCGTTCGGTCGACAGGGCCTCCCGGTGGCCGGCCAGCAGCAACCGGTTCGCCTGGTCCCGGGCCGCCGCAGGCACCCCGTCGCGCGGGCCGATCCGGGCCGGTTCGTGGAGCACCAACCAGCGCCGCTGGGCCGGGGTGAGGGCGGCCCACCAGGCGCGGACCACCCCCGGGGTGGCGTCGTCCGCCGGTCGGCCCGGTGGTGGCCGCTCGACCCAGCCGGTGCGGGCCGCGCCGGACAACTGGGCCAGCCGGGCGGCGGCCTCCCGGTCGGCCGCGTCGGCCAGCGCGAGCGCCTCCCGCAGCGCCGCCGCCACCTGACCCACCGCCGCCGGCGACCCCACCCCGCCGCCGGCACCGCCCCCGGCACTGGCACCGGCACTGGTCGCGTCCGGGCCGGCTCCGGGGCCGGGAGCAAGGCCACGGGTGTCGACCGCGCCGGTGCCGACCGAACTCCCCGCTGGGGAAGAGCGGGCACCCGTAGCGGCCGGGAGTACCCCCGCCTCGGGGCCGCGCCAGGTCGGCGGGACCGCCCGGACCCCGCCGTGCCGGTCCACCGCCACGCCGGTGCGGTCGGCCAGCGCCACCGCCTCGGCGAGCCGGCCCTTGGCCACCCGGAGCCGACCGGCGAACTCGGCGAGCACCTGATCGGTCTCGACCAGCGCCGGCAGGATGGTGGCCAGCTCCGACCGCAGCCCGTCGAGCCGACCGTCGGCCGCCGTGGCCGCCCCGCCGCGCCAGCCCGCCCGCAGCGCCGTCGCCCGGTCGGCCAGCCCGGCCCGCCGCCGCCCGACGGGCGCGTCCAGCCCGCGCCAGGCCACCCCCGCCGCGTCCCAGTCGCCGGGGGAGGCGGTCCAGAGCTGGGCGTACCCGATCATCGGGGTCGGCCGACCAGTCGCCCGGCGGCCCGGTCGTCGGCCGCCGTGTACGCCTCGGCGGCGGCCCGCAGGGCGGCACCGGTCTCCGCCACCCGGACGCCGAGCGCCCCGTGCCAGGCGTGCACCGCCGACTCGAGCCCGGCCAGGGCGGTGCCGGCCCGCCACCCCGGCGCGGACAGCACCAACCCGGGTCGGCCCACCAACCCCTGCGCCAACGCGTACGCCTCGTCGGCCAGCCCGCCGGCTGTCACCCGCAGCACCGACAGGTCGACCTCCACCGGCTCGTTCGTCATCGCCCGCCTCCCGCGCTGTCGGCTCGCCTCGTCGTCGACCCGCCTCATAGGCGACCCGCACTCTCGTCGGCCCCCGCTGCCGACCGTGGCACCGACGCTAGGTGACCGGGCCCCGGTCGAGCCGGCCCTGTGGACGACGGGCGACGGGCGGAGCCGAGGGTTGTCCACAGGTCTTGCCTGGCGTGCCGCCGGTGGCTAATCTGCCGCCCCGGCGCCGGTAGGGTGATCCGGGCCATGATGGACGCGGGACGCCGACCGCGACGGACGGGTCGTCCCGGGACGGAACGGACGCCGGAGCGGGACAGCCGGTCGGCAGGACAGACGGGGACGGTATGGAACCGGTGTGGCGGGTGGCTGACGTACGCGCGGCGGAGGCCGGCCTGATGGCCACCCTGCCGCCCGGGACGCTGATGCAGCGGGCGGCGGCCGGGCTGGCCCGGCGCTGCGCCCTGCTGCTCGCCGACCGGGGCGGGGTCTACGGGGCGCGGGTGCTGCTGCTGGTCGGCTCCGGCGACAACGGCGGTGACGCGCTGTACGCCGGCGAGCGGCTGGCCCGGCGCGGCGCGCAGGTCTCCGTGCTGCCGACCAGCGACGGGCGGACGCACGCCGAGGGGCTGGCGGCGTTGCGGGCTGCCGGGGGGCGGGTGGTCGACGCCCTGCCCGCCACCGTCGACCTGGTGCTCGACGGGATCGTCGGGATCGGCGGCACCGGCGGGCTCCGGGAGACCGCCGACCGACTCGTCGCCGAGCTGTCCGAGTTGCGGGGCCGCGACGGCGGCCGGGCCACCGTCGTCGCGGTGGACGTGCCCAGCGGGGTGGCGGTGGACACCGGAGACGTGCCGACTGACACCTCCGGCCGGCCCCGCGCCGTGCGGGCCGACGTGACCGTGGCGTTCGGCGCGCTCAAACCGGCCCTGGTGGTCGGCCCGGCGGCCCCGCTCGCCGGGCAGGTCGAGCTGGTCGACATCGGGCTCGGGCCGTGGCTGCGCGGCACCCCCGCGCTGCGGGTCACGCAGTGGTCGGACGTGCGCGACTGGTGGCCCCGCACCGGCGCGGCCTCGGAGAAGTACAGCCGGGGCGTGGTCGGGGTGGCCACCGGCTCGCGGACCTACCCGGGGGCGGCGGTGCTCTCCGTGGGTGGCGCCCTGGCTGGCCCCACCGGCCTGGTCCGGTATGCCGGCGGCGCCCGGGAGGTGGTGGTCCGGCAGCACCCGTCGGTGATCGCCACCGACCGGGTCGCCGGGGCCGGCCGGGTGCAGACCTGGGTATGCGGTTCCGGTCTGGGCACCGACGAGCAGGCCGGCGCGGAGCTGCGCGCGGTGCTGGCCGCACCGGTGCCTGTGGTGCTCGACGCGGATGCGCTGACCCTGCTGGTGGACGGCTCGCTCGCCGACCGGCTGCGCCACCGGGACGCCCCGATCGTGGTCACCCCGCACGACCGGGAGTTCACCCGGCTGTGCGGCGAGGAACCGGGGGCCGACCGGGTCGCCGCCGCGTTGCGGCTGGCCGCCTGGATGAACGCGACGGTGCTGCTGAAAGGGGACCGCACGGTGGTCGGCACGCCGGACGGCCGGGCGTACGTCAACCCGACCGGTAGTCCCGCGCTGGCCACCGGGGGCACCGGGGACGTGCTGGCCGGACTGCTCGGTTCGCTGCTCGCCACCGGACTGGCCCCGGAACGGGCGGCGGCCGTCGCGGCGTACCTGCACGGGCTGGCCGGGCGGGAGGCGGCCCGCGGCGGTCCGGTGACCGCGCCGGACGTGGTGGCCGCGCTGCGCCCGGTGGTGGCCCCGCTGCTCTGACCGGCCCACGGGGTGCGGCGGCGCTGGTCGGCGTCCACCGACCGGGTGATCACCGACGCAAGTAGGCTGGGCGTATGTGGCAGGCCGAGGTGCGCGTCGATCTCGACGCGATCCGTGCGAACGTGGCCCGGCTCCGGGCGGGCACCAGCGCCGAGCTGATGGCGGTGGTGAAGGCCGACGGGTACGGCCACGGCATGGTCCCGTCCGCGCGGGCCGCGCTCGACGCGGGGGCGGACTGGCTGGGGGTGTGCACCCTCGACGAGGCGTTGACCCTGCGCCGGGCCGGGATCACCGCGCCGGTGCTGGCCTGGCTGCTCGACCCGGGGCTGCCCCTGCACGAGGGGGTGGCCGCGGGGGTGGACCTGGCCACCGCGAGCCTGTCCCAGCTCGACGAGATGGTCGAGGCGGGTCGGGTGGCCGACCGCCCGGCCCGGCTGCACCTGAAGATCGACACCGGCCTGGCCCGGGGCGGGGCCACCGTCGCCGATTGGCCGACCCTGCTGGAGGCCGCCGCGAAGGCCCAGGCCGACGGCCTGGTCGAGGTGGTCGGCGTGTGGAGCCACTTCGTGTACGCGGACTCGCCCGGCCACCCCACCACCGACCGGCAGCTGGCGGTCTTCCACGAGGGGCTGGCCATGGTCGAGCGGGCCGGGCTGCGCCCGCGTTACCGGCACCTGGCCAACTCGGCGGCCACCCTGACCCGGCCCGACACCCACTTCGACCTGGTCCGGCCCGGGATCGCCGTGTACGGGCTGTCGCCGGTCGCCGGTCAGCAGTTCGGGCTGCGTCGGGCGATGACCGCGCGGGCCCGGGTGATGCTCACCAAGCGGGTCCCCGCCGGCACCGGCGTGTCGTACGGCCACACCTACGCCACCGAGGACGAGGCGAACCTGGCGGTGGTGCCGCTCGGCTACGCCGACGGGGTGCCCCGACACGCCTCCAACGTCGGCCCGGTGCAGCTCGGTGGGAAGCGACGCACCATCTCCGGCCGGGTCTGCATGGACCAGTTCGTGCTCGACTGCGGCGCGGACGAGGTGGCCGCCGGTGACGTGGCGACCCTCTTCGGCAGCGGCGACGACGGGGTGCCCACCGCCGACGACTGGGCCGAGGCGGTCGGCACGATCAACTACGAGATCGTCACCCGGTTCGGCGGGGTCCGGGTGCCCCGGGTCTACGACGGCGAGCGGTCGTGAGCGCCGTCAGCCGGTTCCGGGTGCCCCGGCCGAGGACCGCCGCCGGGAAGGTGGCCGGCGTGGTCGGGGCGGCGGTCGGGGTGGCCGCCGCCGGGCTGGCCGCCGGGGTGGCCACCGAACGCGCCCTGGTCCGCCGGCTCAAGGCCGACCCCGCCGACCCGTACGCGGGGGAGGACTTCGGCGCGCAGCGCTACGACGAGGCGTACCGGCTGGAGTTGCCGGACGGCACCGACATCCACGTCGAGGTGGTCGAGCCGACCCGGCCGGTGCCGGGGCACCCGACGGTGGTGCTGGTGCACGGTTTCTGCCTGGACATGGGGACGTTCCACTTCCAACGCCAGTTGCTGGCCGACCGGGGCGACTACCGGATCGTCGCGTACGACCAGCCGGGGCACGGCCGGTCGGGCCGGTTGGAGACCGGCGAGTACGACCTCGCCGCGCTCGGGCACACCCTGCGCAAGGTGATCGACCGGACCGCCCCGGAGGGGCCGTTGGTGCTGGTCGGCCACTCGATGGGCGGGATGACCATCATGGCGTTCGCCGAGGCGTACCCGGAGCTGTTCGGTGACCGGGTGGTCGGCACGGTGCTGATGGCCACGTCGGGCGGGTTGCTGGCCGAGACGAAGCTGGTCGCGCCGGCCCTGCTCGGCCGGGTCGGCTCGCCGGTGCTGTTCATGATGAGCACCACCACCAGGTACGGCGGGATCGTCATCGACCGGGCCCGGAAGTCCACCGCCAACGTGGCCTGGCTGCTGACCCGGCGCTACGGCTTCGGCACCCCTAAGCCGAGCCCGGCCCTGGTGTCGTACGTGGAGCGGATGAACTCCCGGACGTCGGCCGACACGGTGACCCGCTACCTGCGTACCCTGGCCACCCACTCCCGGTTCCCGGCGCTTGCCGCGTTGAGCGGCACGCCGGTGCTGGTCGTGGTGGGCGACAAGGACATGATCACGCCGGTGGTCCACTCCGAGGAGATCGTCCGCCGGCTGCCGCACGCCGAGTACGTCAAGATTCACAATAGTGGGCACGTGGTGATGCTGGAGCACGCCGACGAGGTCAACGCCGTGCTGGAACGCTTCCTGGAGGCGCTGTGAGCAGGCTCGTGGTGTCGGCGCGCGGCCCGGCACGGGTCGCTGCCGGGCCGGGCCGATTCGGGGAGGCCTGGTGACCGTGACCGGCACGCTGCCGACGGTCGAGGACACGCACGCCTTCGGCCGTCGGCTGGCCGGGGTGCTGCGCGCCGGTGACCTGTTGCTGCTCACCGGCCCGTTGGGCGCCGGCAAGACCGCGCTCACCCAGGGCATCGGTGCCGGCCTGGGTGTACGCGGTGACATCACCTCGCCGACCTTCGTGATCGCCCGGGTGCACCGACCCGACCCGGCGCGCGGCGGCACGGTGGCCCTGGTGCACGCCGACGCGTACCGGCTGGGCGACGCGACCGATCCGCGTGCCGAGATCGACGACCTGGACCTGGACGCCTCGGTGGACGACTCGGTGACCGTGGTCGAGTGGGGTGAGGGCCTGGTCGAGCAGTTGGTCGACGCCCATCTGCGGGTACGCCTCGACCGGCACGACGACGACACCCGGGTGGTCGAGTTGGAGCCGGTGGGCGGGGACTGGGCGCAACGGCTGAACGCCCTGGGCTGAGCTGCTGCCCGGCCGGACCGCCCTGGTCTGAGCTGCTGCCCGGTCGGGCCGGACCGCCCTGGGCTGAGGGGTGTCGTACCCGCTGCCTAGAGTGCCGGGGACTTCGTTGCGAAAGGTTGCCGATGCCCGACGACACCCCCACCCTCGACCTCTTGGCACTGCTGCCGCAGGCGTGGCGTGCCGTGCTCACCCCGCACCTGGACCCGGCCCGCACGACGGCGCTGGCCGAGTTCGTCGCCCACGAGTACGCCACCCGGACGGTCTTCCCGCCGCTGGACGATCTCTTCTCCGCCTACCGGCTGTGCGGTCCGGAGCAGTGCCGGGTGCTGATCCTCGGTCAGGACCCATACCACAAGGCGGGGCAGGCGCACGGGCTGAGTTTCAGCGTGCGGGAGGGGGTGTCGGTGCCGCCGTCGTTGCGCAACGTCTTCAAGGAGTTGGGCGAGGACGTGGGCGTGCCGAAGCCGCGCAGTGGCAACCTCGACGGTTGGGCGGCGCAGGGTGTGCTGCTGCTCAACGCGGTGCTCACCGTCCGTGAGGCGAGCCCCGGCTCGCACGGCAACAAGGGGTGGGAGGAGTTCACCGACGCCACCATCCGCGCCCTGGACGCCCGCGACGAACCGGTGGTCTTCCTGCTCTGGGGTGGTTACGCCCGCAAGAAGGCGACGCTGGTCACCAATCCACGGCACGTGGTGCTGGAGGCCGGTCACCCGAGCCCGATGAATCCGCGCGGGTTCCTCGGCAGCCGCCCGTTCAGCGCCACCAACAAGGCCCTCGCCGACGCCGGCCTGCCCCCGATCGACTGGGAGCGCTCGGCCGGCTGACCCGCCCGCCACCTACTCGCGTCCGCCGCCCGCCGCCCGCCACCTACTCGCGCCCGCTGCCCGCTGCCCGCTGCCCGCTGCCCGCACATCGCCGGCTGCCGCTGGCGGCGTGCGGTGGCGGCGTGCGGTGGCGGCGTGCGGTGCTGCATCACGGCGACGGCGTGGCCGCCGGAGTCGTGGCCGTGCTGGGGCGGCTCGCCGCCGGTCGAGCGGTGGGCGCTGGCATGGCGACCCGGGCTGGAGTGGCAGATTGGCGGCCTACCGCAGGCTTCGAGGGGCAGGGCTGGTGGCTGTGCGTTGGCGGTGTCGGCGGAGCAGCGTGGCGGCCTGCGGGTCGGTCAGCTCCACCGTGACCAGCGGGACCACCCGGTAGCTGCGTTCCCCGTGCCGTACCTCGATCGCCTCCGGAAACTCGTCGCACATCTGGGCGCGGATCTCGCCGTACCGGGTCATCCAGTAGTGCTCGCCTGGCTCCTCCGGTTCCAGGTACAGGCCGCCGAACTCACGCCACCTGGCGTTCCAGCGCTGCCCGTAGGCGGCGGTCAGCCAGGCGGTGAACCGGGCGGAGTCGCGCCACCGGACGGCGATCTCGACCGCGTCGACCGGCACCGGGGCGCCCTGGAGCAGTGCGGCGGTGCTGCCGGTCAGCAGGTGGGGCAGGTCGCCCAGCCGATCCAGCAGCCGATCCAGGCCCAGTTCGTCGATCCGGTCGTCGAGCGACCGCGCGGCGAGGGCATCCATCCCGGCGTCGAGATGGCTGTCGAGCTGCTCGGCGGTGACGGCGAGTTGCAGGCCGAGGGCGGTGAAGAGGCGCTCGATCAAGGAGAGGCTCGGTACCCGTCCGCCGCGTTCGACGCGGGCCACCGCACTCTGACTCGTCCCGGCCCGGTCCGCCAGTTGCTGCTGGGTGAGCCGCTGGGCGCTGCGTTCCCGGCGCAGGATGGCGGCGATCTCCGTGGTGAGGCGACTACTCTCAGGCATCTCCGCATGATGGTGTAGTGGAAGTGAGCGGTATGCCTGTCCGTCATATTTATGACAGACAGGCATACCGCTCTCCGTGGGGTACAACAC
>NZ_JBTMMT010000059.1:0-40800 GCF_055517075.1 Micromonospora sp. DSM 43699 | reverse complement strand
GTGACTTCGACCGGCTCCCACGCTCGCGGGGGTGGGGTTAGACCGGGTCGGTTACCGGGGCGGCGGGGCCGGCGGTGCCGGGGGAGGCGGTCGGGGGCTTGGGCTTGGCGTCGATGCCGGCCTCGGTGCGTTGCTGGGTGGTGATCGGGGTGGGGGCGCCGGTCAGCGGGTCGAAGCCGCCCCGGGTCTTCGGGAAGGCGATCACCTCGCGGATCGAGTCGGCCCCGGCCAGCAGCATGCAGACCCGGTCCCACCCGAAGGCGATGCCGCCGTGCGGCGGGGCGCCGTACTTGAACGCCTCCAGCAGGAAGCCGAACTTGTCCTGCGCCTCGGTGGGGGTGATGCCCAGCAGGTCGAAGACGCGCTGCTGCACGTCGCCCCGGTGGATACGGATCGAGCCGCCGCCGATCTCGTTGCCGTTGCAGACGATGTCGTACGCGTACGCCAACGCGCGGTCGGGGGCCTCCTCGAACCGGTCGACCCACTCGGCGTTCGGCGAGGTGAACGGGTGGTGCACCGCGGTCCAGCCCTCGTCGTCAGTGCGTTCGAACATCGGGGCGTCGACCACCCAGCAGAACGCCCAGGCGCTCTCGTCGATCAGCTTCGCCCGCTTGGCGATCTCGATCCGGGCCGCGCCGAGCAGCTCCTGCGCCTCCCGGGCGTTCGTGCTGGCGGCGAAGAACACCGCGTCACCGGGCTTGGCCCCGACCGCGTCGGCCAGCCCGCCCAGGTGCTCGGCGGACAGGTTCTTCGCCACCGGCCCGCGCGCCTCACCGGTCTCCGCGTCCAGCACCACGTACGCCAGGCCACGCGCGCCACGCGCCTTGGCCCAGTCCTGCCAGCCGTCCAGCTCCTTGCGGGTCTGCGCCGCACCGCCCGGCATGACCACCGCGCCGACGTAGCCGCCCGCGTCGATCGCCCCGGCGAAGACCCGGAAGGCGGTGCCGCGCAGGTAGTCGGTCAGCTCGGTCAGCTCCAGGCCGTAGCGCAGGTCGGGCTTGTCGGAGCCGTACCGGGCCATCGCGTCGTGCCAGGTGATCCGGGGAATCGGCCGGGAGATCTCATGGTCGGCCAGGTCCTTCCAGAGCGCCGAGACGATCGCCTCGCCGAGGTCGATCACGTCGTCCTCGGTGACGAAGGACATCTCGATGTCGAGCTGGGTGAACTCCGGCTGCCGGTCGGCCCGGAAGTCCTCGTCGCGGTAGCAGCGGGCGATCTGGTAGTACCGCTCCATGCCGCCGACCATGAGCAGCTGCTTGAACAGCTGCGGCGACTGCGGCAGCGCGTACCAACTGCCCGGCTGGAGCCGGACCGGGACCAGGAAGTCCCGGGCCCCCTCCGGGGTGGACCGGGTCAGCGTAGGGGTCTCGATCTCCAGGAAGTCCCGCTCGTGCAGCACGGTGCGGGCGAGCTGGTTGGCCCGCGAACGCAGCCGCAGGGCGTTGGCCGGGCCGCTGCGACGCAGGTCCAGGTAGCGGTAACGGAGCCTGATGTCGTCACCGGCCTCGATCTGGTCGTCCACCGGCAGCGGCAGCGGCGCGGCCTCGGAGAGCACCTCCAGCGCGCTGGCGGTCACCTCGATCTCGCCGGTGGGCAGCTCCGGGTTCTCGTTGCCCTCGGGTCGGCGGGTCACCTCGCCGGTGACCTTCACGCAGAACTCGTTGCGCAGCGCGTGCGCGTCCTCCTCGCGGAACACCACCTGGACCACGCCGGAGCCGTCGCGCAGGTCGACGAAGATGACACCGCCGTGGTCGCGCCGGCGGGCCACCCACCCGGCGAGCGTCACCGTGGTGCCGGCGTCCGTCGCGCGCAGGCTGCCGGCGTCATGGGTACGGATCACGACTTGCGTCTCCTCATCTGCGGTACGGCTGTGTCACCCGCATTGTGTCAGCCGCCCGGTCCGCCCGGTTGCGGGGTGAGCAAGGCCCCGGCCCACGCCCCCGGACACGCGGAGCGGGCCGCCGGTGTCCCGGCGGCCCGTTCGCGGGGGTGGATCAGATGATGCTGACGCCGTAGACGCTCAACGGCTCGGTGACCGGCTGGAAGTAGGTGGTGCCGCCGGAGGTGCAGTTACCGCTGCCGCCGGAGGTGAGGCCGACCGCGCTGGTGCCGCTGAACAGCGAGCCGCCGCTGTCGCCCGGCTCGGCGCAGACGTTGGTGCGGATCAGGCCGGAGACCGAACCCTCGGCGTAGTTCACCGTGGCGTTGGTGGCGGTCACCGAACCGCTCTTGACGCCGGTGGTGCTGCCGGAACGTCGCACGCTCTGGCCGACGTACGCGTTGACGGCACCGGTGACGTCCTGGTAGCTGCCGTTGTAGAGGGAGACGTTGCCGGTCGCGTTGGCGGAGTTGCTGTGCCGGACGATGCCGTAGTCGTTGCCCGGGAAGCTGGTGCCGGTACGGGTGCCCAGCACACTGGTCTGGCCGGAGTTCGAGTACCAGGTCGAGCCGATGTTGGTGCAGTGCCCGGCGGTCAGGAAGAAGGTCTGGCCGGCGCTGTTGCGGACGTTGAAGCCGAGCGAGCAGCGGCCGCCACCGGTGTAGATGGCCTGGCCGCCGGAGATCCGGGTGCCGAGCACGCCGGCCTCGGCCTCGACCCGGACAGCGCCGCCGGTGCGCGCGGCGGCGGCCTTGACCTTCGCCAGCTTGGCACCGGTGACGGTGCTGTCGACCGAGACGACGACCTGGTTGGTGACCGCGTCGGTCCACCAGGCGGTGCCGGGGATCTTCGCCGAGCGCTCCAGCTCGGCGGTGGCGGAGCGGAGCTGGGCGGCGCCCCGGGTGACCAGCTTCGGGGTGGCGCCGGCGGCGCGGACCTGACGGGCGGCCGCGGAGTCGGTGACCGCGACGACCATCTTGCCGCTGCCGTCGGCGAAGGTGCCGGCGGCACGGTCGCCGAGGCGGTCGGCCAGGCTGGCGGCGGCGTCGGGGGATGCGGGCGAGGCGGGGGCCGCCTGGGCTGGTGCGCCCAGCAGCGCGCCGGTGACCAGGGTGCCGGCCATGGCGACGGCGGCGACGTGGCGGAGTGAGGACCTCGTGGGTCGCATGCAACAACCTCCGGGAGGGGGTGACGGGCGGCGTCATGGAAACGCACCCGGGGACACCCGACCGACCTGGGAAAACCGGCCGAGTGAACTGAAGTATTCACATATTTAAGATCGTTATCAAGACATGGCTTTGCCCGGATTCACCCCGCCCGCCGATATGACGGGCAGGCAACACGGTGGACACATCCATGTCAGACCCCCACCAGCACGGCCCACCCCGCCGCCACGGCCTCCCCCACCCCCGCGAGCGTGGGAGCCGGTCGAAGTCACCGCCCCAGGTGAGATGCCCGTCGGTACCACCCGGCACTGACGACGGCCCAACGGTGACGACGGCGCCCCTTCCAGCCGCGAGGGTGCCATCGGATCCCGCCCGGAGACCGGCAAGGGGCAGCGGCGCACTGCTGGCGCAGCCACCTCCACCGCGCGGGTCGTCGCCGACAATCACCTCGCCTCCCGCCGCTCCGGCGAAACACGGCGAGTCCGGCGAAAAGCGACGCCACCCGCTCATCACACAAAGTCACCACAGCCCGACCCAACCACCCACCACTCGCTCCCTTTGCTCTGCTGCCCCGACAGCGACAGTCACGAGCGGTAGCCGCAGCTCGCGGTCACCGGAAGCAGCAGCACCAAGCTTTCCGCAGGCCAGATGATGTGGTGCCGCGATGACAGCAGAGCAAAGCGCGGTGAGGAGGAAAAGGACGGGCGACGCGTCGGTCACAATACGTAACAGCGCGGGCCAATCACCCTGTGTTATCTGCGGATGCGGGCAGGCGAGTTGTCCGGCGGGCGGCGGGCGGCGGGCACCCGCACCCACCCTTCCGGTGGCAGGCGCGGGTCCGGGCGGCCAACGGATGAACGTCGTTCAGGCGCGAGCGGCCAGCTTGGCCGCGCGGGCGTCGCGCTTCTCCTCGAACCGGGAGGCGGCCTGCTCCAGGCCGTCCAGGTGGGCGGCGATCTCGTCGCGGGCGGCCTCACCGTCGGCGTTCAGGCCGACGACGCTGAACACGTCCCACTGGCGCAGCACCGGGGCCACCACGTCGTCGCGGTGCTGACGCAGGTCGTAGATGCCGGCCAGCGCGATCGCCACCGACTTGCGGGTGAAGCCCTCGATGCCCACGCCGGGCATCTGGAAGTCGCCGAGCACCTCGGCGATCGCCCGCATCGTCTGGCTGGGGGCCACTTCCAGGGCCGCGCCGAGCAGGTTGCGGTAGAAGACCATGTGCAGGTTCTCGTCGGCCGCGACCCGGCTCAGCAGCGCCTCGCAGACCGGGTCGCCGGTGATCCGGCCGGTGTTGCGGTGCGAGATCCGGGTCGCCAACTCCTGGAACGACACGTACGCCAGCGAGCGCAGCATCGACGAGTCGTGCGAGTTGCTGTAACCGGCCGTCATGTGCACCATCCGGGCCCGTTCCAGGGCCACCGGGTCGACCGCCCGGGTCACCGTGAGGTAGTCCCGGATGGCGGTGCCGTGCCGCCCCTCCTCGGCGGTCCACCGGCCCACCCAGGTCCCCCACGCCCCGTCCGGCCCGAACAGGCTGGCGATCTGGTGATGGTACGACGGCAGGTTGTCCTCGGTGAGCAGGTTGACGATCAACGCGGTCCGGGCCACGTCGGGCAGCGTCGAGTCCCCCTCCGACCATGCCTCGCCGCCGAGCGGGCCGTCGAAGGTGCGTCCCTCGCTCCACGGCACGTACTCGTGCGGGAACCACTCCTTCGCCACCGACAGGTGACGGTCGAGGTTCTTGGCTACCACGGGTTCGAGTTCGTGCAGCAGCGCGGTCTGGTTCAGCTCGGTCACAGGGGCCTCCCTACGGTGGCGTAACTTACGCCACCGTAGGTCCCCGTCGGCGTACGCGCCAGTAACCGGGGGACTCAGCCGATGCGTGGCTTCAGGTCCTGGTGGGGCGGCATCCACTCCCCCGCCACGGCACCCGACTGCTCGCCCGAGCGGATGTCCTTGACCTGGTCGCCCTCGGCCCCGGGGAACCACACGTACGGAATGCCTCGGCGCTCGGCGTACCGGATCTGCTTGCCGAACTTCGCCGCGTTCGGCGACACCTCGGTCGGCACGCCCCGCGACCGCAGCGCCTCGGCCACGGCGTTGCTGGCCGCCCGCTCCTCCTCGACGCCGACCGCCACCAGCACACACGTCGGCACGTTGCGCGAGATCGACAACGCGTCGGCGCCGAAGAGCAGGCCGAGCAGCCGGGTCACCCCGATCGAGATGCCGACGCCCGGGTACGACACGGCACCGGCGCTGGCCAGGTCGTCGTACCGGCCCCCGGAGCAGATCGAGCCGAAGCGCTCGTATCCGAGCAACTGCGTCTCGTACACGGTGCCGGTGTAGTAGTCCAGGCCACGGGCGATCCGCAGGTCGGCGACGCAGAGCCCCGGCGCGTGCGCGGCGGCGGTCTCCACCACCGCCACCAGCTCGGCGATGCCCTCGTCGAGCAGCGGATCGGTCACCCCGAGGGCACGCACCGCGTCGGCGAAGGAGACGTCCGGGGCGGAGATCTCGGCCAGCGCGAGGCACGCCTTGGCCTGCGCCTCGCTCGCCCCGGCCGTCTCGGCCAGCAACCCGGCCACCTTCGCCGGACCGATCTTGTCGAGCTTGTCGACCGCGCGCAGCGCCGCCTCCGGATCCGTCAGCCCGATGCCCCGGTAGAAGCCCTCGCAGATCTTGCGGTTGTTGACCTGGATCCGCACCGGCGGGATGGGCAACGCGCGCAGCGCGTCCCCGATCACCAGCGGCATCTCCGCCTCGTAGTGCGCCGGCAGGGTGTCCCGGTCGACGATGTCGATGTCGGCCTGGAGGAACTCCCGGTAGCGCCCCTCCTGCGGGCGTTCACCCCGCCACACCTTCTGGATCTGGTAGCGGCGGAACGGGAACTGGAGCTTGCCGGCGTTCTCCAGCACGTACCTGGCGAACGGCACGGTCAGGTCGAAGTGCAGGCCGAGCGCGTCGTCACCGGCCGGGCCGTCCGCGTCGGCCTGCAACCGACGCAGCAGGTAGACCTCCTTCGAGGTCTCGCCCTTGCGCAGCAGTTGGTCCAACGGCTCCACCGACCGGGTCTCCAGCGGCGCGAACCCGTACAACTCGAAGGTGTGCCGGATCCGGTCGAGGACGAACTGCTCGATCATCCGCTGCGACGTGGTCCACTCCGGGAAGCCGGAGATGGGCGTGGGCTTGCTCATGGCGTACTCCTTGCGGGTCCGCGCGGGGTGCGCGGTGAGATCGACAGGCCCGCGCGCGGCGCGGACGAGACTAGAGGCCGCGGGTGGGCGCGGTCGGGCGTGCGCCGCCCGGACCCGCCACGTCGACGAGGTACGGGTTGCTCGCGCGCTCGCGGCCGATGGTGGTCGCCGGGCCGTGGCCGGGCAGCACGACGGTGTCGTCGGCCAGCGGGAGGACCTTCTCCCGCAGGCTGGTCAGCATCCGGGGCATGCTGCCGCCCGGCAGGTCGGTGCGGCCGATCGAGCCGGCGAAGAGCACGTCACCGGAGAGGCAGAGCTGCTCGGCCTCCCAGGGCGAGCCGGCGCCGGGCAGCCGGAACAGCACCGACCCGCCGGTATGGCCGGGTGCGTGGTCGACGGTGATCTCCAGACCGGCCAGCGCCAGCGTCGCCCCGTCGGTCAGCTCCGCGACGTCGTCGGGCTCGGTGTAGGGCAGCCGGCCGCCGAACAGCGCGGTGAGGTCCATCGAGAGCGCCTTGGTCGGGTCGGCCAGCAGCTCCCGGTCGTCCGGGTGCACGTACGCCGGGATGCCGCGCGCGCCGCAGACCGGGGCGACGGAGAAGGTGTGGTCGAGATGGCCATGGGTGAGCAGCACGGCGGCCGGGTGCAGGCGGTGCTCGGCGAGCACGGCGTCGAGCCGGTCGAGCACCCCGATGCCGGGGTCGACCACCACGCACTGCTCCCCCGGCGCGGTCGCCACCACGTAGCAGTTGGTGCCGAAGGCGTCCGCAGGAAAGCCGGCCACGAGCACGTCCACTCCCCTTCCGTTCGAGTCGTCCGTCTCCCGGGCAGCCTAGTCGCCACCGGTGATCCGGTGTCCGTTCCCACCCGTCCCACCCACCCCGGACGGCACAGTGACGCACTTTGATAAACCCAGGCCGGACCTCGTACACCACTTTCACAGCGGGTACCCGTACACTCTGCGGGCGTGTGGCGTGGCGCACCTGCGGGCACGGCGGGCGCGAACGGCCCGACCGCCGGTGACGACCAGGGTAGAGGAGGGGAGCTCGGGTGGCTTCCAGCAGGGACCGGCAGCGCAAGCTCGCGCGGGAGAAGCTCGACCGGCAGTTGGCCCGGCGGGCCGCCGCCGCTCGACGGCGTCGACAGATCCAGGCCGGGGTCGGCGCGGCCGTGGTGCTGGTGCTGATCGTGGCCGGCGCGGCCTGGGGGCTGGGCGCCTTCGACCGCGACCCCGAGCAGAAGGCCGCCGAGGACGTCTGCCTCTGGACGCCACAGGACGCGGGCGCCAACACCAACCTCAAGGACGTCGGCACCCCGGCTGCCAAGGGTCTGCCCACCTCGGGGGTGCGCACGATGACAGTCGACACCGACCAGGGCGGTCCGATCACCGCGGAGCTGGATCTCGCCGGGGCGCCCTGCGCCGGGGCGAGCATCGCCCACCTTGCCGGCGCGTCGTTCTACGACAACACCAGGTGCCACGAGATCACCGCCGAGGGAGCGCTGCGCTGTGGCGACCCGAGCGGCACCGGCCTGGGCGGCCCCACCTACACGTTCTACAACGAGAACGTGCCGACCGGGCCCGAGGCGAGCCCGTCGGCCAGTCCGGCCCCCGGTGAGCCGCCGGCCTACCCGAAGGGCACGGTCGCGATGATCGGCAACCCGCCGGGCGCCAACGGCAGCCAGTTCCTGCTCTTCTTCAAGGACTTCAACCCGGCCCAGCCGGCGTACCCGGTCATCGGCCGGGTCACCGGCGGGCTGGACGTGGTCGAGAAGATCGGTGCCCTGCCGACCGTGGACAACGGGGCGGGCGCCAAGGTCAAGCCGAAGACCGACGTGGTGATCCGCAAGCTGACCGTCGGCGAGGCGCAGGCCGGATCGGCGTCGGCCACCGGTTCCCCGGCGGCCAGCCCTCCGGCGGCCAGCCCCAGCGCCGGCTGAACCGGCCCACCACCCGTACCTGCGGCCACGCCGCGCCAGAGAACGCCCAGGAGGAGTGACCGTGACGTCCACGAGAGAGCGGCAGCGCGCGGCGGCGCGGGCCCGACTTGAGCGGGAGATGGCCGAGCGCTCGGCCAGGGCCCGCAAGCGCCGGCAGACGCAGGCGATCGTCGGGGCCGCCGCGATCCTGGTGCTCGTGGTCGCCGGCACCGTCTGGCTGGCGACCAGCCTCGGCGGCGATGACGACGACAGCAAACAGCAGGCCGCCGGCACCGAGGGCTTCTCGCAGTGCGCCTACACCGAGGCCCCGAAGGAGGGCCGACCGGCGCAGATCAAGGACGTCGGGCTGCCGCCGACCCAGCAGGCCAACAAGGGCACCCAGACGATGACCATGGAGACCAACCTGGGCCCGATCGTCGCCAAGATCGACCGGACCAAGGTGCCCTGCACGGCGGGCAGCTTCACCCACCTGGCCAGCAAGGGCTTCTTCGACAACTCGAAGTGCCACCGCCTGGTGACCGAGGGCATCAAGGTGCTCCAGTGCGGTGACCCGAGCGCGACCGGCAAGGGCTGGCGGCAGACCGACGGCACCGGCGGGCCGAGCTACGCCCTGGCCGAGGAGAACCTGCCGACCGACAAGCGGCCCCCCTACCCGGAGGGTGTCATCGCGATGGCCAACTCCGGGCAGGAGGGCAGCACCGGCAGCCAGTTCTTCATCGTCTACGGCGACTCGCAGCTCGACGCGAAATACACCGTGCTGGGCACCGTCACCACCGGCATGGACCTGGTCAAGCAGGTCGCCGCAGCCGGTGACGACAAGGCGTACGCCCAGCAGGCCGGGGGTGGCCACCCCAAGAAGGAGGTCACCATCACCAAGCTGACGATGAGCGACATCGAGGGCTGACCCCTCCGGTACGACGCAGCGCCCGCCGGCTGAGCCGGCGGGCGCTGTCGTGTCCCCGGTGGCGCTGCCGGTCCCCCGGTGGCGCTGTCGTGTCCCCGATGGCGCTGCCGTCGCCGGTGACGCTGTCGTGTCGCTGGTCCGGGGTCTGTCGTGGCGCTGGCCTGGCTGCCCGTCAGGCGCCGGAGGTGACCCGGTAGGCATCGAAGACCCCGTCGACCTTGCGGACGGCGGCCATCAGGTGGCCCAGATGCTTCGGGTCGGCCATCTCGAAGCTGAACCGGCTCACCGCCACCCGGTCCCGGGTGGTGGTGACCGTCGCCGACAGGATGTTGACCCGCTCCTCGGAGAGCACCCGGGTGACGTCGGCCAGCAGCTTGTGCCGGTCGAGGGCCTCCACCTGGATGGCCACCAGGAACGTGGAGGCGGAGGTGAGCTTCCAACTGACCTCCACCACCCGCTCGGCCTGAGCCCGCAGGTCCTCGGCGTTGGCGCAGTCGTCGCGGTGCACGCTGACCCCGCCGGAGCGGGTGACGAACCCGAAGACCGAGTCCGGGGGCACCGGCGTGCAGCACCGGGCCAGCTTGATCCAGACGTCGCTGACGCCCCGCACCACCACGCCGGGATCGCTGCTGTTCTGCCGGCTGTGCGGCGGACGGGTGGCGACGGCGGTCTCGGCGATGTCCTCCGCCGCGCCCTCCTCGCCGCCGTACGCGGCCATCAGCTTCTGCACCACCGACTGCGCCGACACCTGACTGTCGCCGACCGCCGCATAGAGCGAGGCGACGTCGGCGAGGTGCAGGTCCCGGGCGATCGCCATCAACGCGTCGGAGGTGAGCATCCGCTGCAACGGCATGCCCTGCTTGCGCATCGCCTTGACGATCGAGTCCTTACCGGCCTCGATCGCCTCCTCGCGCCGCTCCTTGTTGAAGTACTGGCGGATCTTGGTACGCGCCCGGGGGCTCTTGACGAAGCTCAGCCAGTCCTGCGTCGGGCCGGCCGTGTCGGACTTCGAGGTGAAGATCTCGATCACGTCACCGTTTGACAGCGTCGACTCCAACGGCACGAGCTTGCCGTTGACCCGCGCCCCGATGCACTTGTGCCCCACCTCGGTGTGCACCGCGTACGCGAAGTCCACGGGCGTCGAACCGGTCGGCAACGGGATGACGTCACCCTTGGGGGTGAAGACGTACACCTCCTGGCTGGACAGGTCGAACCGCAGCGCGTCGAGGAACTCCGACGGGTCGGCCGCCTCCCGCTGCCAGTCCAGCAGCTGCCGCAGCCACGTCATCTCGTCGATGTGCGCCGGCGGGCCGACGATCTGGGTGCCCTTGTGCTCCTTGTACTTCCAGTGCGCGGCGATGCCGAACTCGGCGGTGCGGTGCATCGCGTACGTGCGGATCTGCATCTCCACCGGCTTGCCGGTGGGCCCGATGACAGTCGTGTGCAACGACTGGTACATGTTGAACTTGGGCATCGCGATGTAGTCCTTGAACCGGCCCGGCACCGGCTGCCAGTTGGCGTGGATGACCCCCAGCGCCGCGTAGCAGTCCCGCACCGTGTCGACCAGGATCCGCACCCCGATCAGGTCGTAGATGTCGTTGAAGTCCCGCCCCCGCACGATCATCTTCTGGTAGATCGAGTAGAGGTGCTTCGGTCGACCTGTCGTCTCGGCCTTGATCTTGGCGGCCTTCAGGTCGGTGCCGACCTTCTGGGTGACCTGCTTGAGCAACGACTCCCGCTGCGGCTGGTGCTCCCCGATCAGCCGCAGGATCTCCTCGTAGCGTTTCGGGAACAGGGTGCCGAAGGCCAGATCCTCCAGCTCCCACTTGATGGTGTTCATACCGAGGCGGTGGGCCAGTGGCGCCAGGATCTCCAGCGTCTCCTTCGCCTTCTGCTCGCGCTTGGGCGCCGGCAGGAAGGAGAGCGTACGCATGTTGTGCAGCCGGTCGGCCAGCTTGATCACCAGGACCCGCGGGTCCTTCGCCATCGCCACGACCATCTTGCGGATCGTCTCCGCCTTGGCCGCGTCGCCCAGCTTGACCTTGTCGAGCTTCGTCACGCCGTCGACGAGCAGGGTGACCTCGGGCCCGAAGTCGGCCCGCATCTGGTCGAGGGTGTACTCGGTGTCCTCGATCGTGTCGTGCAGCAGTGCCGCCACCAGCGTGGTGGTGTCCATCCCCAGGTTGCCCAGGATGGTCGCCACCGCGAGCGGATGGGTGATGTACGGGTCGCCGGACTTGCGGTACTGACCGGAGTGCCAACGCGCGGCGGTGTCGAAGGCCCGCTGGAGCAGCCGGGCATCCGCCTTGGGGTGGTTCTCCCGGTGGCTGGCGATCAGCGGTTCGAGCACCTCGCTGACCTGGGAGCTCTGCCAGGGGGCGTTGAACCGGGCCAGCCGCGCCCGCACCCGACGCCCGGTCGGCGCGTTGGACAGCGCGAAACCGGCGCTCGGCGACGGGTCGTCGGCGGTCGACGACTCCACGGCCACGCCGTCGGGCGCGGCACCGGCGGCGTCGCCGACTCCCGCAGGGCTGGCCGGTGGATTGTTCTTCCGATCGGTCACCGCGCCGTCAGTGTCGCCTGTCGGGTGCACCGTGCCCTCCACCGGAGGGACGACATCGTGGGACACCGGCCTCCTCACCGATCGCCGGGACCACGCCGGCCGTGCGGCCGACGCCTTGTCTTCCAAACCGGCCTTCGCGCCGGCATGTTCCCATCGACCGTCGTCGGGCCGATGGCGTTGCCCGCCGGCCGTGCGGCCGACGACGTGCCCACCGACCGGACGGGTGATCGCCCGGTCAGCAATGGGCAATGCTACCCGCACGGTAGGTGCCGTGCCGCTCCGCCGGACGGTCCGTCCCTGGTCGCCGGGACGTCCCGGGCGTCAAACGGTCAGCAGGGCATGGACCGGACGCCCGGCGAGCCGCTCCCGCCCGCCAAGGAAACCCAACTCCAGCAGTACGGTGAAACCGGCCACCGTGCCGCCGGCGCGCTCGACCAGGTCGAGGGTCGCCTCGGCGGTGCCTCCGGTGGCCAGCACGTCGTCGACCACCAGCACCCGGTGCCCGGCGGTGAAGGCGTCCTGGTGCACCTCCAGCGTCGCCTCGCCGTACTCCAGGGCGTAGGAGGCCGAGTACGCCGGCCGGGGCAGCTTGCCCGCCTTGCGCACCGGCACCACACCCAACCCGGTGGCGTACGCGATCGCGGCGGCGATCACGAACCCCCGGGCCTCGATGCCGACCACGATGTCGAAGCTGTCCCGCCCGTGGTGTGCGACGATCCCGTCGATCACCTCACGGAACACGTCGCCGTCGGCGAACAGCGGCATCAGGTCCTTGAACATGACCCCGGGCTTGGGGAAGTCCGGCACGTCCAGCACCCGGCTGGCGACCAGCCGGGCCACCTCCGGGCCGCTGTCTCCCCGTACACCGGTGCTGTGGGTCTCGGTCACGGTGGTCGGCTCTCCTTCGATACGACGACGGCGTCCGTCATGCTGCTCGCACAGCATGGCGGACGCCGTCGACTCGACGTGTGGCGGGTCGCCCGTCGGTCAGCGCCGCTTCGCGCCGCCGGGCCGGTTACCCCCGCCGCCGCTGGGCCGGCCACCCCGGGCCCCTGTCGCCCGCTTGGCCGCCGGGCGGGAACCGACCTTCGGCGCGCTGCCGGCCAGGGCCGCCGCCTCCGGGTCGATCGGCTCGTCGACGGTCTCGTCACCGGCGGGCCGGGCCGCGCCGCGCGGGGTGATCTCGCCCCGGGCGACCGCGCCCCGGCGGGCCAGCACCCGCTTGGCGTGCGCCTCGATCCGCGGGTCCTGGTTCTTCAGCAGCACCAGCAGCGGGGTGGAGAGCAGGATCGAGGTCAGGAACGCCATCGCCATACCGACGAAGAGCACCAGGCCGAGGTCCTTCAGGGTGCCCGCGCCGAGCAGGCCGGCACCGATGAAGAGCAGACCGCCGACCGGGAGCAGGGCGACGACCGAGGTGTTCAACGACCGCATCAGGCTCTGGTTGAGCGCCAGGTTGGCCGCCTCGCCGTAGGTCTGGTTGTTGTTGGCGGTGATGCCCCGGGTGTTCTCCTGGACCTTGTCGAAGACCACCACCACGTCGTAGAGCGCGAAGCCCAGGATGGTGAGGAACCCGATGATCGTCGACGGGGTGACCTCGAAACCGACGAGCGAGTAGATGCCGGCGGTGAGGATCAGGTTCATGAACAGCGAGATGATCGCGGCGACCGCCATCCGCCACTCGAACCGCAGCACCAGGTAGACCGCCACCACCAGGACGAAGATGACCAGGCCGAGCAGCGCCCGGGAGGTCACCTGACTGCCCCACGCCTCGCTGACCTGGCTGCCGCTGATCTGGTCGGCGTTGATGCCGAACTCGTCGGCCATCTCGGCCTTGACCGCGTTGGCCTGCTCGGCGCTGAGCTGCGAGGTACGCAGCTCGTAGTACTGACCGCTGGTGCTGCCGACCTTCTGCGCGGTCACCACCTTCGCGCCGTCGCCCTCGGCCGCCAGCGCGTCGTTGACCTTGGCCTCGGCCTGGTCCAGGGTGCCGACGCTGGCCGGCACCTGGAACGAGTTGCCGCCGGCGAACTCGATGCCCAGGCTGAAGCCGCGCACCGCGAAGCTGAGCACGGCGATCAGCACCAGCACCCCGGCGACGGTGAACCACAGCTTGCGCCGGCCGACGATGTTGAGACCGGCCTCGCCCCGGTAGAGCCGAGACGCCAGACCACTCTTAGCCATCTCAGGCCTCCTTGACGCGCGAGTTGCGGGCGGTGCCCGGGTCGGCCGAACGGGCGGGCAGGGCCCGACCGAGGCCGCTGACCCGGGGCGACAGGAACGCCGGGGTCCGGGCGAACATCGTCATGATCGGGTGCCGGAAGAGGAAGACGACCACCAGGTCGAGCACGGTCGCCAGGCCGAGGGCGAAGGCGAAGCCCTTCACCGTGCCGACCGAGACGATGTAGAGCACCACGGCGGACATCAGGGTGATCGCGTTCGCCGAGATGATCGTCCGGCGGGCCCGAATCCAGGCCCGGGGCACCGCGCTGCGCGGGCTGCGCCCCTCCCGGATCTCGTCCTTGAGCCGCTCGAAGTAGATGACGAACGAGTCCGCCGCCACACCGAGCGAGACGATCATGCCGGCGATGCCGGCCAGGGTGAGGGTGAAGCCGATCGACCGGCCGAGCACCACCAGCGCGCCGAAGACCAGCAGCGCGGAGAGCACCAGGCTCAGGAAGATCACCGAACCGAGCAGCCGGTAGTAGAAGAACGAGTAGATGATGACCAGCAGCATGCCGATGCCGGCGGCCAGCAGACCGGCCCGCAGGTGGCTGTCGCCCAGCGTCGCCGTGACGTTCTGCTGCTCCTGCGGCACGAAGGTGACCGGCAGCGCGCCGTAGCGCAGCTGGCTGGCCAGCGCGTTCGCCGAGGTGTTGTCGAAGCTGCCGGTGATCTGCGAGTCGCCGGTCAGCACGCCCTGGATCTCGGGCGAGGAGACGATCTCGTTGTCCAGCACCACCGCCACCCGGCACTTGCCGTCCTGGCCCAGCGCCGTCTGGTCGCAGCCGCCACCGGTGTTGTTGAACGCCTCCCGGGTCAGCTCGGTCCACTTGGACTGACCGTCACCGGTGAAGTTCAGGCTGACCACCCAGGTGCTCGCCTGGTCGAGGACGGCGTTGGCGTCCTTGACGTCGGTGCCCACCACCTTGGCCTGGTCGAGCAGGTACTTCGCCGCGCCGCCCTCACAGGCGACCGCCTGCTGCTTCTCGTCCTTGATCGACGCGGGGGGCCGCTTGTCGAGCTGGGCGCAGGTGATGGTCGGCACGTTGAACTGCATCTGCGGGGTCAGCACCGCGACCTCCTGCGCGGAGAGCGTGCCGAACGGCTTGAACGTCTCCGCCAGGGCCGGGTTGGTGGCCAGGTCGGCCGGGGCCTGGAGCCCGCTCGCGGCGGCCCAGGCGGGCGCGCCCACCTTCTTCTCGACGGCCTTGCGCTGCTCCTCGATGCTCTGCGGCACCGGGGCCTCGGTGGTGCTGGGCGAGGCGGCGGGGGCGCTCGGCGAGGGCGACCCGGACGGGGTGGCGCTCGGCGCGGGGGCGCCGCCGCCCTGACCACCGGCGCTCGGCGAGCCGGTCACCTTGGGCGACGCGCCGCCGGAGGCCTTCGGCGAGGGGCTGCCCGACGGGCTCGGCGCGGCGCTGCCGGACGGGGCCGGCGTCGGGGTCGCCGGGGCGGCGACCGCGCCGCTGCCGTCGGCGGCCTTGAGTACCTTGCGGAAGCGCAGCTCCGCGGCGCTGCCGACGTCGGTGAGGTCACGGTTCTCACCGGGCAGGGAGATGACGATGTTCCGGTTGCCCTCGGTGACCACCTCGGCCTCGGCCACCCCGTAGGCGTTGACCCGGCTCTCGATGATCTGCCGGGCCTCCTCCAGGTTGGCCGACGTCGGGGGCTTGCCGTCGAGGCTGTTGGTCGCCTCCAGCGTCAGCCGGGTGCCGCCGATCAGGTCCAGGCCGAGCCGGGGCTCCAACCGGTCCTTCCAGCCGCCACTGGCGCCGCCCGAGAAGAACACCAAGGTAAAGAGGACGACGAAGATGAACCCGAGCACGGCGAGCTGCCGCCCGGGGCGCATCTGTCCCTGAGGTGGTGCCACGGCTGTCTGTCTCCCTGTAACGGTCGCGCCGCCGGTGCAGCGGCGGCGAGGTCGGAGCGGAATTCTCGCCCCGACGTGCTCTGCGCGGACCACTCCCGACCGGCGGCACGGCGCACCGCCGCCGACGTGGGGGCGTCGAGCGGACGGGGCGCGTGCCGACCCTGGAGACCGGCCCACCTATCCAGTTGTCCCGCCTGCCCGCTCGGTGCGGGCGGGCGCTCACTCCTTGACGGCCTCCGCGTCCTCGGCGACCGGCTCGTCGGCCTCCGGCCGCTCGGCCCGGGTGACCACCCGGGCGATGGCCGGACGGGCGTAACGGGTCTGCACGCCGGGGGCCACCTCCAGCAGCACGGTGTCGTCCTCGACGCCCACGACCGTGCCGTAGAGCCCGCCGATGGTGACGACCTCGTCACCGGGGCCGAGCGCGGACTGCATGGCCTCGGCCTCGCGGCGGCGCTTCTGCTGCGGCCGGATCATCATGAAGTACATGACCCCGAAGAGCAGGGCGATCATGATGATCGGCGTCAGGCTGCCGGCGCCTCCGCCGGACTGTGCTGCGTAAAGCACGGTGTGCGACCTTCCCATTGGCCCCCGTCACGGCGCGTAGGCACCGGAGCGGAGGCGGATATTCACATCCTGTACAGACCGCGGCGAGTCTAATCCCTGCACCTGGGAACGCCGAATGCGGCGCAGATCACGTTCAGATCACGGTGGATCGGGCGCGTTCGAGAACAGATCAGGCACAGCGGGGGCTTCCATGCCAAATGTACCATTTGGCGGCGTGCGGCCCAGGTGCCGCCAGGCAGCCTCGGTGGCCACCCGCCCCCGGGGCGTCCGCGCCAGCAGACCGGCCCGGACCAGGAAGGGCTCGCAGACCTCCTCCACCGTGTCCGGCTGCTCCCCCACCGCCACCGCGAGGGTGGACAGGCCCACCGGCCCGCCCCGGAACGAGTCGACGAGCGCGGTCAGTACCGCCCGGTCCAGCCGGTCCAGGCCCAGGGCGTCCACGTCGTACACGGTCAGGGCGGCGCGGGCGGTCTCCAGGGTGACCACGCCCTCGGCCCGGACCTCGGCGTAGTCCCGCACCCGGCGCAGCAGCCGGTTGGCGATCCGGGGCGTGCCCCGGGACCGGCCGGCGATCTCCACCGCCCCCTCCGGGGTGATCGGCACGCCCAGGATGCGCGCCGACCGGTGCAGCAGCGCCTCCAGGTCGGCCGGGGAGTAGAAGTCGAGGTGCGCGACGAAGCCGAACCGGTCCCGCATCGGGCCGGTCAGCAGGCCGGACCGGGTGGTCGCGCCGACCAGGGTGAACGGCTCCACGTCCAGCGGGATGGCGGTCGCCCCCGGCCCCTTGCCGACGATCACGTCGACCCGGAAGTCCTCCATGGCGCTGTAGAGCAGCTCCTCCGCCGGCTTGGCGATCCGGTGGATCTCGTCGATGAACAGCACGTCGCCCTCGGCGAGGCTGGTCAGGATGGCGGCCAGGTCGCCCGAGCGCTCGATCACCGGACCGCTCGTCACCCGGATGCCGGAACCCAGCTCGGCGGCCACGATATTGGCCAACGTCGTCTTCCCAAGGCCGGGAGGCCCCGACAGGAGGATGTGGTCCGGTGGGGCGCCGCGCCGCATAGCGCCCTGCAACAGCAGGTCGAGCTGGTCGCGCACCCGGTGCTGGGCGATGAACTCGTCCAGCCGCTTCGGCCGGACGCTGACCTCCGCGTCCCGCTCCGCGTCGTCGGCGTACGCCGAGACCAGGCCGTCGCCGGTCATCGGGTCCGGCCGAGCAGTCGGATGGCCTGCTTGAGCAGGACCGGCACCGGCGGGGTGGGGCCGTCCACGGTCTCCGCCACGGCGGCCACCGCCTGGTCGGCCTGCCCGGCCGTCCAGCCGAGCCCGACCAGTGCCTGGCGGACCTGGTCCGGCCAGGCACCGGCGGTCACCCCGGCCGCGCCGTCGGCGCCCACCGGCACCGGGCCGATCCGGTCGCGCAACTCCAGCACCAGCCGCTCGGCGCCCTTCTTGCCGATCCCCGGCACCCGGGTCAGGGCGGCGGTGTCGGCGTTGGCGATGGCCTTGCGGACCGCGTCCGGGGTGTGCACGGCCAGCACCGCCTGGGCCAGCCGCGGGCCGACCCCGCTGGCGGTCTGGAGCAGCTCGAACAGTTGCTTGGCGTCGTCGTCGGCGAAGCCGTAGAGGGTGAGCGAATCCTCCCGGACCACCAGGCTGGTGGCGAGCCGGGCCGGCTGGCCGACCCGCAGCTCGGCCAGGGTGCCGGGGGCGCACTGCACGGCCAGGCCGATCCCGCCGACCTCCACCACCGCGTGGTCCGGACCGGTCGCGGTCACGGTGCCGCGCACGCTGGCGATCATCGCGCTCCTCCTCGTCGTGCCCGGTCGGCGGCGACTGCCAACTTGGACCGGGTGCCGCCGCGCCACACGTGGCAGATGGCCAGGGCCAGGGCGTCGGCCGCGTCGGCCGGCTTTGGCGGCTCGGCCAGCCGCAGCAATCGGGTGACCATGGTGGTCATCTGCTTCTTGTCGGCCTGACCGGAGCCGGTCACCGCCGCCTTGACCTCGCTCGGCGTGTAGGTCTGCACCGGCAGCCCGGCCCGCGCCCCGGCCAGTACGGCGATCCCGCTGGCCTGGGCGGTGCCCATCACGGTGCGCACGTTGTGCTGGCTGAACACCCGTTCGACGGCGACCGCGTCGGGCCGGTGCTCGGCCACCAGGTCGGTCAGCGACCGGTCCAGGTGCAGCAGGCGCAGGGACAGGTCGTCGGCGGGATCGGTGTAGACGACGTAGTAGGCGACAAGCGTGCAGGGCCGCCCCGGCACGCCCTCGACCACGCCGACCCCGCACCGGGTCAGCCCCGGATCGACGCCCAGCACGCGCACGCCGCCTCCTCCCCGACCCTCGGCAGTACGTGTGTTCGACACCCTACTGCCGCACCCCGACGCGCCGGTGAGCGGACACGCCGTCCCCCGCCCGACCGGCACGGACGCGCTGCCGGCCACACAGTTCGGGGGTGGAGTATGTGTCGCCGACCCATGTGCCGCCGGTCGGTCAGCTCGTAACTTCTGCGCCATGACGGCAGAACCCGTGGCGCTCCCCCATGTCGTACACGTCGACCTCGCCGGTCGGCGCGCCCTGGTGACCGGTGGTGGCAGCGGCATCGGCCGGGCCTGTGCGCTGCGGCTCGCGGCGGCCGGCGCGGCGGTGCGGGTGGTGGACCGCAACGTCGAGGCGGCCAGGGCGGTGGCCGCCGAGGCGGGCGGGCGGGCGGAGGGGGTCGACCTGGCCGACCCCGAGGCGGTGGCGGGCCTCGACGCGGACGTCGACATCGTGGTCAACAACGCCGGGCTCCAGCACGTCGCCCCGGTGCCGGACTTTCCCGTCGAACGCTTCACCCACCTGCACCGGGTGATGGTCGAGGCGCCCTTCCAGATCATCCGCCGGGCGCTGCCGCACATGTACGCCCGCCGCTGGGGGCGGATCGTCAACATCTCCTCCGTGCACGGCCTGCGCGCCTCCCCCTACAAGGTGGCGTACGTGTCGGCCAAGCACGCCCTGGAGGGGCTGTCCAAGGTGGTCGCCCTGGAGGGCGCGGCACACGGGGTCACCGCCAACTGCATCAACCCGGCGTACGTGCGGACCGCGCTGGTGGAGGGTCAGATCGCCGACCAGGCGGCCCGGCACGGCATCGGCGAGGACGAGGTGGTCGAAAAGATCATGCTGGCCCGGGCCGCGATCAAGCGGCTGATCGAGCCGGCGGAGGTGGCCGAACTGGTGGCCTACCTGTGCGCGCCGCCGGCCGCCTTCATCACCGGCGCGTCGATCCCCCTCGACGGGGGCTGGACGGCGAGCTAGTGGGCACCCGGACAATGGGCGGCATGTCGTCGCCGGTCGAGTTCCTGGAGTTGCTCGCCCGGGAGGCGGCGGCTGTCGAGTTCGAGGGTCCGCTGGTGGCCGCCCGGGCCGCCGGGCTGCCCCCGGAGCGGCTGGCCGAGCTGGAGCAGGCCAAGCTGGTGGCGCTGCGGGTACGCGGCCTGCTGGAGCGTCGCCGCCGCCGGGAGAGCGAGCTGTCCGGGCTGTACGACACCGCCGGTGACCTGGCCGGGCTGCGCGACCTGGACGACGTGCTGCGGGCCATCGTGCACCGGGCCCGGCACCTGCTCGGCGCGGACGTGGCCTACATGACGCTCAACGACGACGAACGCGGTGACACCTACATGCGGGTCACCGACGGGTCGATCTCGGCGGCGTTCCAGCGGCTGCGGTTGGAGCTGGGCGACGGGCTGGGTGGCCTGGTGGCGCAGACCGGCACCCCGTACGTGACCGCAAACTACGCCGAGGACGAGCGGTTCCACCACACCGGTGAGATCGACTCCGGGGTGGGCGAGGAGGGGCTGGTGGCGATCCTCGGGGTGCCGCTGCGCCTCGGGTCGAGCGTCATCGGGGTGCTCTACGCGGCGAACCGGTCGGCCCGTCCGTTCGCCCGGGAGGAGGTGTCGTTGCTGGTCTCGTTGGCCGCGCACGCGGCGGTGGCGATCGACACCGCCCGGCTGCTGGCCGAGACCCGGGCCGCGCTGGCCGAGCTGTCGGCGGCCAACACCACCATCCGGGCGCACAGCAGTTCGGTGGAGCGGGCGGCGGCGGCGCACGACCGGATGACCGCGTTGGTGCTGCGCGGCGGCGGGATGCCGGACGTGGCGGCGGCCGTCACCGACGTGCTGGGCGGGGCGTTGCTGGCGCTGGACGCCGAGGGTCGGCTGCTGGCCCGGGTGGGCGAGCTCGGCGAGCCGGACCGGGCCGACCTGGTGGAGGCGGTGGCGGCCTCCCGTACCGAGGGGCGCAGCGTGCGGCGGGGCGACCGCTGGTACGCCGCCGTGGTGGCCGGCACCGAGAACCTGGGCGCGTTGGTGCTGCGTCCCGACGGTGACCTGGTCGACGCCGACCAGCGGATCCTGGAACGGGCGGCGCTGGTGACCGCGCTGCTGCTGCTGTTCCGGCGGACGGTCGCCGAGGCGGAGGGCCGGGTCCGGGGTGAGCTGCTCGACGACCTGATCGCCCGGCCGTTGCGGGACACCGACGCGCTGCGCAGCCGGGCCCGCCGGCTCGGGGTGGACCTGGACGCCCCGCACGTGCTGGTGGCGGTGGGTGACGACGCGTTCGCGGCGACCGGTTCGGCCCGGCTGCGGGTGTTGTCCTGGGCCACCACGTACGCCTCGACCCGCAGTGGACTCGCCGCGGCCCGCGACGGACGGGTGGTGCTGATGCTGCCGGGGGGCGACGCCGGGGGCAGCGCCCGCGCGGTGGCCCGGGACCTGTCCCGGGTGACCGGTCGGCCGGTGACCGCCGGGGCGAGCGGGCCGACGGTCGGTCCGACGGCGTTGGCGGCGGCCTTCACCGAGGCGGACCGCTGCCTCACCGCGCTGGGGGCGTTGGGCCGGGTCGGCGAGGGGGCGAGCACCGCGGAGCTGGGCTTCGTCGGGCTGCTCCTGGGCACCGTCGGCGACCAGGGGGAACGGGACGTGACCCGGTTCCTCACCGCGACCGTGGGGCCGGTGGTCGACTACGACGCGCGGCGGGGCACCGCGCTGGTGCGCACCCTGGAGGCGTACTTCGGGGTGGGTGGCAGCCTGGCCCGGGCGGCCGAGCAGCTGCACGTGCACGTCAACACGGTGACCCAGCGGCTGGAGCGGGTCGGGCAGCTGCTCGGGCCGGACTGGCAGCGGCCGGAGCGGGCACTGGAGGTGCAGCTGGCGCTGCGCCTGCACCGGCTGCGTACCCCCGGCTGAGCCCGGCCGGGCGCCGGTGGGGGCGGCTCAGCGTGGCCGCAGGCCGGCCAGCACCCCGTCGACGACCTTCTCCGGGAGGAGCCCGTCGTCCAGCTCCGGGTGCCAGCGCAGCAGGCGCTGGATCAGCATCGGCCCGGTGAGCAGCGCCATCGCCACCTCGATGTCGAGATCGGCCCGCAGCTCACCGGTGCCGACCCCACGGCGCAGCACCTCCCGCATCAGCTTCCGCCGGGGCTCGATGATGTTCTGGTAGAGCATGAAGTGGTCCGGGCTGCGGTTCACCTCGGGCACCAGGCACGGCATGATCCGGGCGGCCCGCGGGTCTATGTTGCGCCCTACCGCGCCGACCAGCAGCACCAGGTCGTCGCGGACGGAGTGCCCGGCGGGTTGCGCGGCGACCCCCTTGAGCCGGCGCAGCGCGTCCAGCAGCAGGGCTTCCTTGCCCGCCCAACGGCGGTAGATGGTGGCCTTGCCCACCCCGGCGCGGGCGGCGATCGCCTCGATCGACAGCGCCTCGAGGGTGCTGCCCTCGGCGAGCAGGTCGAGGGTGGCCTCGATGATGGCTTCGTCCGCACGGATGCTCCGCGGTCGCCCGGGCGACCGCGGAGCATCGGTGGTGGGGTTCGTCTCCGACATCGTCCCGCGGACCTATGTGGTCCCGGCCAGTTCCCGCTCCTCCACCGGCGTCGTGGTGGTGGCGGTGGCGGGCCGACCCGGCATCCAGCGCAGCACGATGAGGATGCCGAGGGCGGCCACCACCGTGGAGATCGCCGCCGCCCAGTGCATCGCCGAGACGAAGGAGTCGTTGGCCGCCGCGATCAGCTTCGGCGCCGCCGGGCCGAGCTGCGCCGCCGCCGCGTACGCCCCGGAGACGGACTCGTTGGCCGACTCCCGGGCGGGGGCCGGCAGGCCGTCGAGGGCCGAGGCGATGTCCTGCCGGTAGACCGCGGAGAGCACCGAACCGATGACCGCGACGCCCAGCGCACCGGCGATCTGACGGACGGTGTTGCTCACCGCCGACCCGACGCCGGCCTTCTCCCGGGGCAGCGCCGACATGATCGACTCGGTTGCCGGCGGCATGATGTTCGCCATCCCGACACCCTGGAGGAAGAAGGCCACCAGCACCACCCAGAGCGGCGTGTCGGCCTCGATGAAGGCGAAGGCGGCAAGCGACACGGCGGTCAGCACGAGGCCGACCGTGGCGACCGACCGGCCGCCGTAGCGACGCACCATCGCGGCGCTGCGGGGGGCGAAGACCAGCTGGGCACCGGCGAACGGCAGGAAGCACAGGCCGGTCTCCAGCGGGCTGTAGCCCCGGACCAGTTGCATGTAGAAGGAGCTGAAGAACATCACGCCCATCGCGGCGAAGAACACCAGGCCGACGATCGCCACCGGCGCGGCGAACCGGGGCACCCGGAACAACCGGACGTCCAGCGACGGGTGGTCGCTGCGCCGCTCGTGCGCGACGAACCAGGCGAGCACCGCCACCCCGCCGAGGATGGCGGCCCACACCGTCACCCGGCCGAAGCCGTGCTCACCGCCGTCGATGATGCCGTAGGTCAGCGCGATCAGCCCGACGACCGAGAGCAGCACGCCGAGCACGTCGACCCGGCCCGGTCGGGGGTCGCGGGACTCGGGCACCAGCAGGGCCACCAGCACCACCCCGACCGCCACCACCGGCACGTTGATCAGGAATACCGAACCCCACCAGAAGTGCTCCAGCAGCGCGCCGCCGAGGATCGGGCCGATCGCCACCGCCAGGCCGACCGCGCCGGCCCAGACGCCGATCGCGCGGCCCCGTTCCCGGGGGTCGAAGACGTTGGAGATGATCGACAGGGTCACCGGCATGATCGCCGCGCCGCCGACGCCCATCAGGGCACGGGCCGCGATCAGCTGGCCGGGGCTCTGCGCGTACGCCGACAGCAGCGACGACAGGCCGAACAGGACCAGACCGACGAGCAGGAACCGGCGGCGGCCGACCCGGTCGCCGAGGACCCCGAAGGTGAACAGCAGGCCGGCGAAGACGAGGGTGTAGGAGTTGATCGCCCATTCCAGCTCGCCCTGGCTGGCCCCGAGGCCGTGCACCGGGTCGGCCAGGGTGCGCAGGGCGACGTTGAGGATGGTGTTGTCGAGGACGACGACGAGCAGGCTGATCACCAGCACGCCCAGGATCGCCCACCGTCTCGGATGTCCGGTGTTCTCGTGCGGTTGCATGCGTCCGGCGCTCCCCCCGGTTCACCCGTCCCGTGCAATACGAGACGGGTAAGACTCGTAACGGCCCTCACCTTACGAGCGCGATGTTTCGATACGACACCGGTTCGTATCGGATGTGGTACGGGTCACCCCGCACCGGCGGAGGGCGGCGCGGGTCGGACCGGCACGCCGCAGGCGACCAGCGCGGCGGAGAAGCTGGTCAGCCGGGTCGACGGGGGCGGTAAGGGCTCGATCCACCCCGGGCCGGCGGCGTACACGCGTACCTCGGGGAAGTCGCGGCCGAAGCGGACCAGGCGGTACGCGCGGCCGGTGACCGGCGTCTGCGACCAGACCACCACGACCCGCGGGCGGGCCCGCAGGACGGCGGACCGCAGCGCCGCCCAGGGCAGGGCCGGCCCGAGGTGCACACAGCCCCGGCCCTGCTCGCGCAGCGCGGCGGCCACCGCGTGCAGACCCAGGCAGTGCAGCTCGTGCTCGGCCCCGGCGAGCAGCACGCCGTCGGTGCGCAACCGCCGACCGGGGTCGCGCCGGTGCACGTCCAGCCCGATCCGGACGCCCTCGGACACCGCGTGTTCGACGGCGATCTCGGCGGCGTCGCGCCCGCGCAACCCGGCCAGCAGCGGCACGCAGAGCCCCTCCCAGACCGCCGCCACCCCGACCTCGGCGGCGAACTCCAGCACCAGCGCGGCGACCAGGTTCGCGTCGAGGTCCTCGGCGGCCGCCGAGAGCCGCTTGCGCGCCGTCTCGACGGTCTGGACCGGCATCGGATCTGTCAACACCAGACGCACCCCCGGGTAGGTCACCACTACCAGGGGTTCGCCCGGACAGGGCCGAACGGATGCGCCGTCGGTGGATTTCTCGGCGCCGGCTCAGTCGGTGAGTGCCGCCACGGCCACGTCCACGTCCGCCTCGGTGGTGTAGAGGTGGAACGCGACCCGCACCTGCCCGGCGCGGACCGCCGCCCGCACCCCGGCCCGCGCCAACCGCTGCCGCGCGTCGGGCACCTCCACCGCGACGATCGCGCTGTGCCCCGGTGGTTGCCCCAGCCCGGCCAGGAACCGGTTCGCCAGCGCCACGTCGTACTCCCCGATCACCGCCGGGTCGAGCTCGGCGACCAGTTCCAGGGCCGGTGCGGTGCCCACCCAACTGAACCAGGCCGGGGAGATGTCGAACCGGCGGGCGTCGTCGGCCAACCGCAGCGGCGGACCGTAGTAGGTGGAGTGCGGGTCCTTGCCCGCGTACCAGCCGGCGGCGTCCGGGCGCATCCGCTCCCGCAGCGCCGGTGCCAGGTAGGCCAGCGCCGAGCCGCGCGGCGCCATCAGCCACTTGTACGCCCCGACCGCGACCGCGTCGGCAAGCGAGGCGTCGAACGGCAACCATCCACACGCCTGGGTGGCGTCCACCACCACCCACGCGCCGTGCGCGCGGGCCGCGGCCACGATCTCGGCGTACGGGGCGACGACCCCGTCGGCGGACTGCACCAGGCTGAACGCCACCAGGTCGGTGTCGGCGTCGATCGCGTCGCACAACCCGGCCAGCGGCACGGTGCGCACCCGCACCCCCCGTTCCTCCTGCACCAGCCAGGGGAAGAGGTTGGAGGTGAACTCGACCTCCGGGACGACCACTGTGGCCCCGGCCGGCAGGGCGGCGGCGACCGGCGCGAGCAGCTGCGACACGGTGCTGCCGACCGTGACGTCCGCCGCCGGCACCCCGACCAGCCCGGCGAAGGCCTGCCGGGACCGCTCGGTCGCCTCCCCCCACACCTCCCACGAGGTACGCCCCACCCGCCAGTCGGCCAGCGCGTCCTGCACCGCCGTCCAGACCGGCTCGGGTGGGAGCCCGTAGCTGGCGGTGTTCAACCAGCCGGGCTCCGGCTGCCACAGCTTGCGTGCCTGTTCCAGCTCCATGGTGTCGAGGCTAGTGACGACCCGGTCACCCGGTCAGCGCCAATCGGCCGGTGGTGGCCCCCGCCCGCCGTCGGCCCGCCCGCCGCCGTCGTATGTCGGTGCCGGGGTCGGGATCGGGTGCCGGCGCGGTCGGCCTTGACGGGCCGGCCTAGGTTGATGATCCACATCGCGACGAACCCCTGGAAGGGTGATGCCCCGTGCCGGTCGGCTTCACATTCGCCGTCATCCTCGCGATCGGGCTGGCGATCGCCGGCGCGGTGGCGCTCCTCGCCCGCCACCGGGACGTCAAGCGCATCGCCGCCCTGGTCGCGCTCGGCTGCCTGGCCGGCGCGCTGCTCTTCGGTGTGGGGGCCAGCGCGCACTCCGTGCCGATCCGTTCGGTCGGCATCGTCACCAGTTTCAACAAGCCGACCGGCGAGGTCACCGGCTCCGGACTGAAGTGGGTCGCCCCCTGGCAGAAGGTCGGCGAGTGGGACGCCGGCCGGCAGAAGTACGACCACATCGGCGGCGACCAGTGTGTCCGGGTCCGCACCGGCACCCTCGCCGACGCCTGCGTGGAGGTGCTGATCGAGTGGCAGGTCAAGCCCGAGAACGCGCCGAAGCAGTTCATGGACTACAAGGGCGACTTCGAGAGCTTCCGGGGTCAGCGGGTGGGGGTGCAGCTGGACAGCGCGGTCAACGACGCCTTCGCCGCGTACAACCCGCTGGAGAAGATCGACGCCCGGACGGGCAACCTGAACGTCGACCTCAAGCCGTTCGCCGAGGGCATCCGGGGCAACGCCGAGGGCCGTCTCTCCGGCGACGTCGACATCCTGTCCGTCACCATCACCCGGGTCAACCACGACGACAAGACCGAGGGCAACATCAAGGCCTTCCAGGACAAGCTCGCGCAGACCCGCAACCTCGAACAGGACCGCAAGAACGCCGACATCCAGAAGCAGATCACCGAGACCAACGCCAAGGTCGACAAGGTGTCCCGCTGTCTGGAGATCGCGGAGAAGAACGGCAGCACCCCCGGGCTGTGCATCAACCCGGGAATCGTCACCGGCGGCAAGTGACCCCGCCGGCTGACCATCGGCCGGCAGGTGACCACCGGCCGGGCGGTCAGCTCACGTTGGCCGGGCCGAGGACGCTCTTCAGGTCGCCCATCAGCGCGGTGGTGGCGGCCACCCGGAAGGGCCCGAGCCGCAGGGTGGTCACCTTGCCGCCGTTGAGCAGCTTGACGTGCACCTCGGTGTCACCGGGATGCAGCACCAGGGTCTCCTTGAGCCGTTCCACGAGCGGCGGGGTGCAGCGGTGCACCGGGATGGTCAGCGTCACCGGCTTGCTGCCCGGGGTGCTGCTGACGTCCGGCATGGACATGTCCATCGCCATGATCCGCGGGGTGTCGTCGCGCCGGTCCACCCGGCCCTTGACCACCACGATCGCGTCCTCGGCGATGTACTGCCCGATCACCTCGTAGGTGTTCGGGAAGAACAGCGTCTCCACCCCGCCGGCCAGGTCCTCCAGGGCGGCCGAGGCCCAGGCCCGGCCCTGCTTGGTGACCCGGCGCTGCACGCCGGAGAGGATGCCGGCCAGGGTGACCACGGCACCGTCGGGGACGGTGCCCTCCTCGGAGAGCGCGGCGATCGTGGTGTCGGCCGCCGCGCCGAGGACGTGTTCCAGCCCGAACAGCGGATGGTCGGAGACGTAGAGGCCGAGCATCTCGCGTTCGAAGGCGAGCTTGTCCCGCTTGTCCCACTCGGCGTCGCCGATCACCGGCATCGCCGTGGTGCTGCCGCCCGCGTCGGTGTCGCCGAAGCCGGCGCCGAACAGGTCGTACTGGCCGACGGCCTCCTTGCGCTTGACGTCGGCGAAGGCGTCGATGGCGTCGGCGTGCACGGTGAGCAGGCCCTTGCGGGTGTGCCCCAGTGAGTCGAAGGCGCCCGCCTTGATCAGGGACTCGATCGTCTTCTTGTTGCAGACCACCGCGTCGACCTTGGACAGGAAGTCGTAGAAGTCGGCGTACTCGCCCTTCTCGTCGCGGCACCGCATGATCGCCGCGACCACGTTCGCGCCGACGTTGCGCACGGCGGCCAGGCCGAACCGGATGTCCTGGCCGACCGGGGTGAACGGCCCGGCGGAGGTGTTCACGTCCGGCGGCAGCACCTGGATCCGCATCCGGCGGCACTCCGACAGGTAGAGCGCCATCTTGTCCTTGTCGTCACCGACGGAGGTGAGCAGCGCCGCCATGTACTCGGCCGGGTAGTGCGCCTTGAGGTACGCCGTCCAGTACGACACCAGGCCGTACGCCGCCGAGTGCGCCTTGTTGAAGGCGTACCCGGCGAACGGCACCAGGACGTCCCAGACCGCCTGGATCGCGGCGTCGGAGTAGCCGCGCTCGCGGCAGCCGTCCCGGAACGGGATGAACTCCTTGTCGAGGATCTCCTTCTTCTTCTTGCCCATCGCCCGGCGCAGCAGGTCGGCCTGGCCCAGGGTGTAACCGGCGAGGATCTGCGCGGCGCGCTGCACCTGCTCCTGGTAGACGATCAGACCGTGGGTGGGGGCGAGGATCTCCCGTAGCGGCTCCTCCAGCTCCGGGTGGATCGGGGTGATCTCCTGGAGGTTGTTCTTGCGCAGCGCGTAGTTGGTGTGCGAGTCGACGCCCATCGGGCCGGGCCGGTAGAGCGCCAGCACGGCGGAGATGTCCTCGAAGTTGTCAGGCTTCATCAGCCGCAGCAGCGAGCGCATCGGCCCACCGTCGAGCTGGAACACGCCGAGGGTGTCGCCCCGGGCGAGCAGTTCGTAGGCGGGCTTGTCGTCAAGCGGCAGGCCCAGCAGGTCGAGCTCCCGGCCGTGGTTGAGCTGGATGTTCTTGACCGCGTCGTCGATGATCGTCAGGTTGCGCAGGCCGAGGAAGTCCATCTTCAACAGCCCGAGCGACTCGCAGGTCGGGTAGTCGAACTGGGTGATGATCGCCCCGTCGGCGTCCCGGCGGGTCAGCGGGATGTGCTCGATGATCGGCTCGGCCGACATGATCACCCCGGCGGCGTGCACGCCGGTCTGCCGGATCAGCCCCTCGATGCCCTTGGCGGTGTCGATCACCTTGCGCACGTCCGGGTCGGACTCGTAGAGGCCGCGGATCTCGCCGGCCTCGGCGTAGCGGGGGTGCTTCGGGTCGAAGATGCCGGTGAGCGGGATGTCCTTGCCCATCACCGCCGGCGGCATCGCCTTGGTGATCCGGTCGCCGACCGCGTAGGGGAAGCCGAGGACCCGGGCCGAGTCCTTGATCGCGGCCTTCGCCTTGATGGTGCCGAAGGTGGCGATCTGGGCGACCTTGTCCTCACCCCACTTGTCGGTGACGTACTTGATCACCTCACCGCGCCGACGCTCGTCGAAGTCGATGTCGACGTCCGGCATCGAGACCCGCTCGGGGTTGAGGAACCGCTCGAAGATCAGGCCGTGCGGGATCGGGTCCAGGTCGGTGATGCCCAGCGCGTACGCGACGAGCGAGCCGGCGGCCGAGCCACGCCCCGGGCCGACCGCGATGCCCTGGTTCTTGGCCCACTGGATGAAGTCGGCGACCACCAGGAAGTACGAGGGGAAGCCCATCTGGTTGATCACGCCCAGCTCGTACTCGGCCTGCACCAGGTGGCCTTCAGGGATCCCGCCGGGATAGCGGCGGGCCAGCCCCTTGAACGTCTCCTTGCGGAACCAGGACTCCTCGGTCTCCCCGTCGGGCACCGGGAAACGCGGCATCAGGTTGTGGAACTCGAACATCCCGCTCGGGTCGACCTTCTCGGCCACCAGCAGGGTGTTGCGGCAGCCCTGCTGCCAGAACTCCGAGGAGTCCACCGCGCGCATCTGGTCGGCGGACTTGACGAAGTAGCCGCCGCCCTCGAAGCGGAACCGGTTGGGGTCGGCGACGTTGCTGCCGGTCTGCACGCAGAGCAGCACGTCGTGCGCCTCGGCCTGCGCCTCGTGGGTGTAGTGCGAGTCGTTGGTGACCACCGGCGGGATGTCCAGCTTCCGGGCGATGGTGATCAGGTCTTCCCGGACCCGCTGCTCGATGGAGAGCCCGTGGTCCATGATCTCCAGGAAGTAGTTCTCCTTACCGAAGATGTCCTGGTAGGTGGCGGCGACCTTGAGCGCCTCGTCGAACTGACCCAGCCGCAGCCGGGTCTGCACCGCGCCGGACGGGCAGCCGGTGGTGGCCATGATGCCCTCGGCGTGCTCGGCGATCAACTCCATGTCCATCCGGGGCCACTTGACGTAGTGCCCCTCCATGGACGCGCGGGAGTTGAGGGTGAACAGGTTCTTCAGGCCCTGTGCGTTGCGCGCCCACATGGTCTTGTGGGTGATCGCGCCGTTGCCGGAGATGTCGTCGCTCTTCTGCTCCGGCCGGCCCCACTTGACCCGCGCCTTGTGATAGCGCGACTCCGGCGCCACGTACGCCTCGACGCCGAGGATCGGGGTGACGCCGGCGGCCATCGCCTGCTTGTAGAAGTCGTTCGCGCCGTGCATGTTGCCGTGGTCGGTGATCGCCACCGCCGGCATGCCCAGCCGGTTGGCCTCGGCGAAGAGGTCCTTCAGCCGGGCCGCCCCGTCGAGCATCGAGTACTCGGTGTGCACGTGCAGATGCGCGAACGAATCACCCATGCGTGACGCCCCCCGGCGGTGTGGATCAAGCCAGCTGTCGAGTCGACCGGCCCACCCTACCGGCCGGTCCTGCGCCCTCGAAGCTGCCGCACCGGGTCGGTCCCGGCTGGTGCGACAGGGCCCGTCGGCGTCCGCACCGGGCCCGGGCCCGGCCGACGCGGACACCAGCCGGGACCACGCGGTGGACGCCTGGTGGACGCCGGTCAGGGCCGCACCGACCTGCCCAGCGTCCGGGGGCGGGGCCGTTCCGGATCGGGGCGTCGCTGAGCCGGCTCACCTCGGCCGGTCTGATCGACTGGACGGCCGTCGGGTGCGACGGTGTGGTCCAGGCCGGGGTCACCGGTGAGTGGGCCGGGGTGATCCTGGTGGCCTTCCGGGACAGCCGGCTGGTCGAGGTGGGTACCGCCACCGCCCCGCCCCGTTCACCGGCCGGGCGGCGGTGGGCATGTCCTTCGCCGAGTTGGCGCAGGTCCACGGCCCGCGGGGCGCCCTGATCCACAACGACGCCGGGGACGCCACGGCGTACCTGGTGCGGTTCGGCAACCGGGTCGGGCTGTTCACCGGACACCCGATCCGGCCGGGCGTCGGCTACTTCCAGGTCGGGCTGGCCGACCACGTCGAGCGGGCCTTCCGGCAGGGCCGCTCCTGCTGACACCCGTACGGGGCCGGGGCGTCGAGGGTTCCCGACGCCCCGGCTCGCATGGTGGCATCTCCCACATTGCTGTATGGCTCGACATTAGTGTGTGACACACACTATCGTGTGAAGCATGGTTAGGGACGAGATCCTGCGGACCCATCTCCAGGAGCTGCGGCGCGGGACGGTGGTGGTGGCCAGCCTGCTGGCCCTGCGCCAGCCCGGCTACGGCTACGCGCTGCTGCAACGCCTCACCGGGCACGGCTTCCCGGTCGACGCCAACACCCTCTATCCCCTGCTCCGACGGCTGGAGGAGCAGGAGCTGCTGACCAGCGAGTGGAACACCGAGGAGAGCCGGCCGCGCAAGTTCTACCGCACCAGCGCCGACGGGGAGACGGTCCTGGCCCGCCTGCTCGACGACCTCACCGCCGTACAGACCTCCGTGACCGGGCTGATCGAAGGAGCCGACCGATGAGCACCCTGACCGACCGCTACCTCGCGGCCACCCTGCGGGCGGTGCCGGCCCCCCGACGCGAGGAGATCGCCACCGAGCTGCGGGCCGCCATCGCGGACATGATCGACGACCGGGTCGGCGGCGGGCAGGACACCACCACCGCCGAACGTGAGGTGCTCACCGAACTGGGCCACCCCGAGCGGCTGGCCGCCCGCTACGCCGACCGCCGGCTCCAGCTCATCGGCCCCGCCTACTACCTGGTCTGGCAGCAGCTGCTCCGCCGACTGCTGACCGTCATCCCCGGCACGGTCGGCGTGATCGTCGGGGTGGTCCAGGCGACCGTCGCCGACAACCCGGGCGGGGCCATCGGCGCGGGCATCAGCGTCGCCTTCCAGACGGCCGTGCAGATCGCCTTCTGGGTGACCCTGAGCTTCGCGATCCTGGAACGCACCGACATCTCGCTGAAGCTGCCCGAGTGGACCGTCGACCAACTGCCCGAGATGCCGGCAAAGCGCGACATCCGGCTCCCCGACACCTGCGCCTCGATGGTGACGATCCTGCTCACCCTGACCTTCCTGGCCTGGCAGCACTTCCGCTCCTGGGTCCGGGGCACCGACGGCGAACGCATCCCGCTGCTCGACCCGGCGCTGTGGACGTCCTGGCTGCCGGTGCTGGCCGCCGTCCTGGTGGCCGGTCTGGCGCTGGAACTGGTCAAGTACCGCACCGGTCGGTGGACCTGGCCCCTGGTCGCGGTCAACGCCCTGCTCGACCTGGCCTTCGCCGGGCCGCTGATCTGGCTGGTGCTCACCGACCGGCTGCTCAACCCGGACCTGGTCGCCCGGTTCGCCTGGCTGCGCGACGGTGCCGGCCTCGACGCCACCACCCGGGTCACGGTCGTGGTGATCGTGGCGATCACGCTCTGGGACGTCGTGGAGAGCGCGGTGAAGGCGCGTCGATCCGGCGCGCGGACCGCCATCTGAAGTCCCGGTCCCGGTCCGGCGCACACGGGGGCCGCCTGACCGGGACCGGTCACCTCGACGGCACGACGGTGCCGGACCAGACCGCACCACACAGGAGCTCCCGCCGGACGGCCACGTCGCCCGGCGGGAACCGGTGCACCGGCCCGGTCGTCAGGCGTCCACCGCCGCAATGACCTCGTCCGGGACGTCGAAGTTGGCGTAGACGTTCTGCACGTCGTCGCAGTCCTCCAGCACGTCGATCAGCTTGAAGATCTTGCGGGCGCCGTCCTCGTCCAGCGGCACGTTGACGCTGGGGATCAGGGCGGACTCGGCCGACTCGTACTCGATCCCGGCCTCCTGCAGGGCGGTACGCACACCGATCAGGTCGGTCGGCTCGGAGACCACCTCGTAGGCCTCGCCGAGGTCGTTGACCTCCTCGGCGCCGGCGTCGAGGACCGCCATCATCACGTCGTCCTCGGTGGTGTCGGCCTTGGGGACGATCACCACGCCCTTGCGGGAGAACATGTACGACACCGAACCGGCGTCGGCGAGCGAGCCACCGTTGCGGGTCAACGCCGTGCGCACCTCGGTCGCGGCCCGGTTGCGGTTGTCGGTCAGGCACTCGATCAGCATCGCCACGCCGCTGGGGCCGTAACCCTCGTACATGATGGTCTGCCAGTCGGCGCCGCCGGCCTCCAGGCCCGAGCCGCGCTTGACCGCGCGGTCGATGTTGTCGTTCGGGACCGAGCTCTTCTTGGCCTTCTGGATGGCGTCGTAGAGGGTCGGGTTGCCGGCCGGGTCACCGCCGCCGGTCCGCGCCGCGACCTCGACGTTCTTGATCAGCTTGGCGAACATCTTGCCGCGCTTGGCGTCGATGACGGCCTTCTTGTGCTTGGTGGTCGCCCATTTAGAGTGGCCGGACATCTCGTACCTCCGTCTGTTGACTCACGCCTCGCGTCGGCTGGCCGCGCCGACTCCAGGCCAGGACCGGCCGCACTGGAGGGCTGCGACGGGCGGTGCCCGCGCCGAACCGCGGCAATCCTACCGAGAGCACCCGCCCCGCCGTCACACCCGGCACGTCAGCAGCACGAACCGCCCGCGAATCAACGGCCCTCGGTGGCCCGGACCAGGTCGGCGAAGTAGCGGTGCAGGCGCAGGTCGCCGGTCAGCTCCGGGTGGAAGGAGGTCGCCAGCAGGTTGCCCCGGCGGACGGCGACGATCCGGTCGACGGCCGGGCCACCGGTGATCCGGCCCAGCACCTCGACGCCGTCGCCGACCCGCTCGACCCAGGGGGCACGGATGAAGACCGCATGGAAGGGGCCGCCGTCGACCCCGGTGATCTCCACCGGGGCCTCGAACGAGTCGACCTGGCGGCCGAACGCGTTGCGCCGCACGGTCATCGCGATGCCGGCGAAGCCCCGCTGGTCGGGGCGGCCGTCAAGCACCTGGGTGGCCAGCATGATCATGCCGGCGCAGGACCCGTAGACCGGCATCCCGTCGGCGATCCGCTTGTCGATCGGCCCGCGCAGCGCGAAGATGTCCACCAGCTTGCTCATCGTGGTGGACTCCCCGCCGGGGACGACCAGCCCGTCGACCGCGTCCAACTCGGCCGGGCGGCGCACCGGACGGGCGTCCGCGCCGACCCCGGTCAGGGCGGTGACGTGCTCGCGGACGTCCCCCTGGAGCGCGAGCACCCCGATCACCGGTCCGCCCACGACCCCTCCTCCCGTCCCCGAGGGAACGACCACCGCGCCCGGGTCACCAACCGCGCTCGGCCAGCCGGTGCGGCTGGGGGATCTCGTCGACGTTGATGCCGACCATAGCCTCGCCCAGGCCCCGGGACACCTTGGCCAGCACGTCCGGGTCGTCGTGGAAGGTGGTGGCCTTGACGATCGCGGCGGCCCGCTGGGCCGGGTTGCCGGACTTGAAGATGCCGGAGCCGACGAAGACCCCCTCCGCGCCGAGCTGCATCATCATCGCGGCGTCGGCAGGGGTGGCGATGCCCCCGGCGGTGAACAGCACCACCGGCAGCTTGCCCGTCTCGGCGACCTCCTTGACCAGGTCGTACGGGGCCTGCAACTCCTTGGCCGCGACGAACAGCTCGTCGGCCGGCAGGGAGCTGAGCCGGGCGATCTCCTGACGGATCCTGCGCATGTGCATGGTGGCGTTGGAGACGTCGCCGGTGCCCGCCTCCCCCTTGGAGCGGATCATGGCGGCGCCCTCGGTGATCCGGCGCAACGCCTCACCCAGGTTGGTCGCGCCGCACACGAAGGGGACGGTGAACGCCCACTTGTCGATGTGGTTGGCGTAGTCGGCCGGGGTCAGCACCTCGGACTCGTCGACGTAGTCGACGCCGAGCGACTGGAGCACCTGCGCCTCGACGAAGTGCCCGATCCGGGCCTTGGCCATCACCGGGATGGAGACCGCCTCGATGATGCCGTCGATCATGTCCGGATCGCTCATCCGGGACACGCCGCCCTGGGCGCGGATGTCGGCCGGCACCCGTTCCAGCGCCATCACGGCGACCGCGCCGGCGTCCTCGGCGATCCGGGCCTGCTCGGCGGTGACCACATCCATGATCACACCGCCCTTGAGCATCTCGGCCATGCCGCGCTTCACACGGGCGGTGCCCATCACCTGGTCGGCACCGGTGTTCGGGGAGGTCGCTTCGGGCATGGTCCATCACTCCTCGGACGTGCTCGGGGGCTGGCTCCGGCTGATGCTACGACCCCTCGGACGCCGCTCCGACAGCCAATCGGCCCCACGGTGGCCTGCCCTGTGGCCCCCGTCACCCCGACCCGCACCGCCGCACCGCGCGGAGCCGCACCGCAAGCCGAGGGTCAGCCCGTCGGGACGTCGGCGGGCAGGGCCAGGGTGGGATCGTCGATGTCGAAGTAGCGCGGCCACGGATGACGGCCGCCCATCCGGCACAGCCGCACCAGCGGCCGGCTCCGCGCGGCGCGGGCGTCCCGCACCAGGTCGGTGTGCACCTGCCGGGACAGGGCCAACCGCCGGCTCGCCGCGATCACCGCCTCGCAGGTGGGATCGGCCGGGTCCAGCCGGACCGACCGCAGTTGCCGGGTGAGATCGTTCTCGGCCGCCTCCCGGTCCTCGGGAACGGCGTCCAGGGCGATCCGGGCCGCCGCGTACAGCTCCACGCCGTACCGCCTCTCGGCCAGCACCGCGGCGGCGGCGGCCCGACGCAGCAGGTGGGCGTCGAGCGCCCGGGCCGCCGACTCCGCCCGGGTCTGCAGCCGCTCGACCCGACCGGCCGTCCAGACCAGGTAGACCCCGGTCAGGGCGACGGCGACCGCGGCGGCCAGCATCGCCCACAGGTGCGGCATCGTGGTCACCCCGGACCACCCAGCCCCGTCCACTCCTGGTCGATGACCCGCCCGTCGGTGGCCTCGATGGCCGCCGCGTAGACCTCCACCACCCGGCGGGCCACCACCGGCCAGTCGTAGTGGGCCACCACCTGCTCGCCGCAGGCGGACAACGCGCGGCGCTGCGCCGGGTCGTCGAGCAGCTCCGCCAGGGCGGCTTGCAGGGCGGTCGGGTCACCGGTCGGGAAGAGCCGGCCGGCCCGTCCGCCGTCGAGCACCCGGCGGAACGCGTCCAGGTCGCTGGCGACCACTGTCGCCCCGGCCGCCAATGCCTCGGTGAGGATCATGCCGAACGACTCGCCGCCGGTGTTCGGGGCGACGTAGAGGTCGACGCTGCGCAGCATCCGGGCCTTGTCGACCTCGGAGACCAGGCCGAGGAAGGTCACCCGGTCGCGCAGCTCGACCGGGAACCGCCCGAACAGGTCGTCCGGGTCGCCCGGCCCGGCCACCAGCAGGCGCAACCCGGGCCGGTGCGGGGCCAGCGCGACGAAGGCGTCCCGCAGGATCGGGAAGCCCTTGCGGGCCTCGGTGAACCGGCCGAGGAAGCCCAGCGTCCCACCGCTGCCGGTGGTGCACTCCCCCGGCCAGCCGGGCAGCGGCTCGACCCCGGCGAACTTCGCCACCGCGACCCCGTTGGGGATCTCCACCGCCCCGCCGTCCAGGTGCTCGACCTGCACCTTACGGGCCAACGCGCTGACCGCGATCCGGGCGGTGATCCGCTCCAGCAGGATCTGGAGGACACCCTGCGCGGCGGCCAGCATCCGGGACCGGGTCAGCGCGGTGTGGAAGGTGGCCACCACCGGACCCCGGGCCGACAGCACCGCCATCATCGACAGGCTCGGGATCAGCGGCTCGTGCACGTGCAGCACGTCGAAGTCGCCCCGGGTGATCCAGCGCCGCACCCGGGTCGTGTAGAAGGGCCCGAAGGCGATCCGGGCCACCGAACCGTTGTACGGCAGCGGCACCGTCCGGCCGGCGGCGACCACGTACGGCGGCAGTGTCGACTCCTCGTCGGCGGGGGCCAGCACGCTCACCTCGTGCCCCAGCCCGAGCAACGCCTCGGCCAGGTCCATGACGTGGTTCTGGACCCCGCCCGGGACGTCGAAGGAGTACGGGCACACGATGCCGATCCGCACTGGCGCCCCCTCCCTCAGACCGCACCGGCGCTGGCCGGAGGCGGCGGCGCGGTGGACCCGCCGTCGGTGGAGCCCCGCTGGTCCAGCCACATCCGCTGCAACATGTGCCAGTCTTGCGGATGACGGGCGATGCCGGCCGCCAGACAGTCGGCGATCCGCTGGGTGAGCACCCGGACCCGCTCGTCCAACGGTGCGCTGTCCGGCTCGGGCACCGTCAACGGGCCCTCCAACTGCGCGCGCGGCATCTCCGGTTCGTACCACAGCGACGCCACATAGAGCGGGGCCCCGGTGCGGATGGCCAGCAGGGCGGGCCCGGCCGGCATCCGGGTCCGGCCGCCGAAGAAGTCCACCTCGATGCCCCGGGCGGACAGGTCCCGGTCGGCCAGCAGCGGCACCACCGTGCCGGCACGCAGCCGGTCCACAAGCACGTCGAAGGTGGGCCGGGCACCACCGTGGGTCGGCAGGATCTCCATCCCGAGGCCCTGGCGGAAGGCGAGGAACCGCTCGTAGACGCCCTCCGGCTTGAGTCGTTCGGCGACCGTGGTGATCGGCAGGCCACTGGCCGCCACCCAGGCGCCGGCGGCGTCCCAGTTGCCGGCGTGCGGCAGCGCCACCACCGCGCCCCGGCCGGCCGCCACGTCGGCGACGAGCATCTCCGACCCGCCCAGGTGGAACCCGTCGAGGATCTGCCGGCGGCTCAGCGAGGGCAGCCGGAACGCCTCCATCCAGTACCTGGCGTACGACCGCAGGCCGCGCCTGACCAGCGCGTCCAGCTCCGCCTCGGGCAGCTCGGGGCCGACCACCCGGCGCAGGTTGGCGCGCAGTCGGGTGGCGCCCGTGCCGCCGGCGCGGTGGGCGCGGTCGGCACCCGCCCGGAAGGCCGCGGCGACCACGGGCCGGGGCAACGCGCGGGCCAGCCGCCAGCCGGCGACGTAGCCGAGTTCGGTGAGGTTCACTCCCGGCCGACCAGTTGCGCCTGCCGGTACACGTGGGCCACCCGCTGCCCGACCGTGAAGATCGACACCGCGGCGAGCAGCCAGAGTGAGATTTCCAGGGCGGGCCCGACACCGAGGCCGGTCAGCAGGCCACCGACGCCGACTATCAGCAGTCGCTCGGTACGCTCGGCGACGCCCACGTTGCCGGTCATCCCCAGGCCCTCGGCGCGGGCCTTGACGTAGGAGACCAGCCCGCCGACGGCCAGGCAGATCAACGCGGCGGCCACCCCGGAGTGGTCACCCTCGGTGGCCAGCCAGTAGGCGACCGCGCCGAAGACCGCGCTGTCGGCGACCCGGTCCATCGACGAGTCGAGGAACGCGCCGAACCGGGTCGAGCCGCCACTCATCCGGGCCATCGTCCCGTCGAGCATGTCGGTAAGCGCGAAGAACGTCACGATCAGCGCTCCGGCGACCAGTTGACCGCGGGCGCCGAAACCGAGCGCGCCGACGAGCACGCCGACGGTGCCGGTCACGGTGACCGCGTTGGGGGACACGCCGGCGCGGAGCAGACCGCGCGCGACCGGCTCCACGACGCGGGTCATCCCCGCGCGGGCCGTCACTTGGAAGATCTTCGCCATGGCGGTCCCACGATAACGGCAGGCAGCGGCGGGCGATACGGCCGGTCGTCCGACCCGCCCGACGAGGCCCGTGCCGGGTCCGTCGGCAGGTGTGGGAGCGCAGTGAAAGTGAGCCAGCTCACCACCTGGCCCATTGACCGCCCGCCGGTCGGCGGACCACCGGAGGATATCGCCGCGGCATCCGACCGGGCCGCTTCCCGTCGCGTGCGGCGGTCGCCACCCACCACCGACTGAGGGAGGTGCGCCGCGATGGCGCAGAAGAACCACGAGAAGGGGGCCACCGGCGACGCGCCGGTGGTGACCGCGCCCGACCGGGTGCGCAACGTGGTGCTCGTCGGGCACTCCGGGGCCGGCAAGACGACACTGGTCGAGGCGCTGCTCGCGGCAAGCGGCACGATCGACCGGGCCGGCACCGTCGCCGCCGGCACCACCGTCTGCGACCACGACCCCGCCGCGGTACGCCAGCAGCGCTCGGTCGGCCTGGCCTGCGCCCCGCTGGTGCACGCCGGGGTCACTGTCAACCTCCTGGACACCCCCGGGTACGGCGACTTCGTCGGTGCCCTGCGGGCCGGCCTGCGGGCCGCCGACGCGGCGCTGTTCGTGGTCTCCGCCGTCGACGGGATGGACGCCGCCACCGCCGCCCTCTGGGAGGAGTGCGCCGCGGTCGACCTGCCGCGCGCCGTCGCGGTCACCCGGCTCGACCACCCGCGCGCCGACTTCGACGAGGCGGTGGCGCTGTGCCAGCGGGTCTTCGGGGACAACGTGCTCCCGCTGCACCTGACGATGCTCGGCGACGACGGTGAGTCGGTGGCCGGGCTGCTGGCGCTGATCACCCGGCAGGTCCACGACTACTCGGCCGGGCTGCCCGCCGTCGTCCGGGAGCCGGAGCCGCAGCACCTGCCGGCCATCACCGAGTCCCGGGGTGAGCTGATCGAGGGGATCATCGCCGAGAGCGAGGACGAGACCCTGATGGACCGCTACCTCGACGGCGAGGAGATCGACACCGGGGTGCTGATCGCCGACCTGGAGAGGGCGGTCGCCCGGGGTCATTTCCACCCTGTGGTACCGGTCTGCGCGGCCACCGGCGTCGGGCTGGACGTGCTGCTCGACGGGCTGGTGTCGGCGTTCCCGTCACCGCTGGAGCACGAGGTGCCGGCGGTCACCGGGCTGGACGGCTCCCCCCGCCCCCCGCTGGACTGCGACCCGGACGGCCCGCTGGTCGCCGAGGTGGTCGGCACCACCGTCGACCGGCACGCCGGCCGGGTCTGCCTGGTCCGGGTCTTCTCCGGCACGCTGCGCCCCGACCAGACGGTGCACGTGGCCGGGCACCCGACGGCCGACCGTGGCCGCTCCGCCGACCAACGGATCGGGCACGTCCACCGCCCGCTCGGGGCGGACCTGCGGGAGGTACCCGCCTGCGTCGCGGGTGACATCTGCGCGATCACCGGCGTGCGTGGCACGGAGACCGGCGACACCATCTCGGCGCCGGACGAGCCGCTGTTGATCGCGCCCTGGGAGATGCCGGAGCCGCTGCTGCCGGTGGCGGTCGTGGCCCGGCGTCCGAGCGACGAGGACGCCCTGGCCCGCGACCTGGGCCTGCTGACCGCCGGCGACCCGACGCTGCGGCTGGAGCGCAACCCGCAGACTGAACAACTGGTGCTCTGGTGCACGGGCGAGGCGCACGCCGACGTGGTGCTCGACCGGCTCCGGGCCGGCGGGGTGGAGCTGGACACCGAGCCGGTGCGGGTGCCGCTGCGGGAGACCTTCACGGTGGCCGCCACGGGGCACGGCCGGCACGTGACGCAGTCCGGCGGGCACGACGGGTACGCCGTCTGCGACATCGAGGTGGAGCCGCTGCCCCGGGGCGGGGGCTTCGAGTTCGTCGACCGGATTGCCGGCGGGGCGGTGCCGCACCACTTCGTACCGTCGGTGGAGAAGGGCGTCCGGGCGCAGTTGACGCGCGGCCTGGTCGCCGGGCACCCGGTGGTGGACCTGCGGGTGACCCTGGTCGACGGCAGGGGGCACGGCGTCGACTCCTCCGACGCCGCGTTCCAGGCCGCCGGCGCGCTCGCCCTGCGCGACGCCGCCGAGCGGGGCGGGCCGACGCTGTTGGAGCCGGTCGACGAGGTGCGGATCCGGGTCGCCGACTCCTCGGTCGGTGCGGTGCTGGGCGACCTGTCCGGCCGTCGGGGCCGGGTACTCGGCACCGAGGCCGACCCCGACGCCGAGGGCCGCACCCTCGTCCGGGCCGAGGTCCCCGCCCTGGAACTGCTGCGTTACGCCGTGGAGCTGCGGGCCCTGACCGCCGGCACCGGCACCTTCCGCCGCACCTTCTCCCACTACACCCCCACCCCGAAATAACCCC
>NZ_JBTMMT010000058.1:0-40990 GCF_055517075.1 Micromonospora sp. DSM 43699 | reverse complement strand
CGGGGGTGTGGAGGTGGCGGCGGACGGAGAGGAGGTCGACTTCGGGGCGGTCGGCGACCAGTCGTTCGCAGGAGTCGAGCACATCGCGGACGTGAGCCGCCTCAGCGGCCACCACGGCCACCCCGATCTCGGCCCGACCGTGCAGGTCGAGCGCGCCCACCTCGGCGGCCGACACCTCGAAGCGGCGTAGTGCCGCCACGATCGGCCGGACATACGATCTCTTTGCCTTGAGCGATCGGGAGTCGCCCGGCAGGAGCAGGTCGAAGAGTGCGGTTCCGGTATACATCGCCCCGGACGTTACGGAACCACCCCGGACATGCTCAAGGGGTTTACGCCGGAAGGCGTAAACCCCTTGAGCACTGTGTCAGCCTCGGATCAGGCGCGCGGCTTCTCCCGCATCTCGAAGGTTTCGATGGTGTCGCCGACCTGGACGTTGTTGAAACCGGCCAGCGTCAGACCACACTCGAAGCCCTCGCGGACCTCCGTCGCGTCGTCCTTGAACCGCTTGAGCGAACTGATCGTGAGATTGTCCGCCACGACCGCCCCGTCCCGCAGCAGCCGCGCCTTGGCGTTGCGGCGGATGATGCCGGACCGGACGATACAACCGGAGATGTTGCCGATCTTGGACGAGCGGAAGACGTCGCGGATCTCCGCACTGCCCAGCTCGACCTCCTCGTACTCCGGCTTGAGCAGCCCCTTGAGCGCGGCGTCGATCTCCTCGATGGCCTGGTAGATGACCGTGTAGTACCGGATCTCCACGCCCTCGCGGTCGGCGATCTCGCGGACCTTGTTGGCGGCCCGCACGTTGAAGCCGATGATCGTGACCGCCTCGGACGAGGCGCTCGCGAGCATGACGTCGCTCTCGGTGATCGCGCCCACGCCCCGGTGGATGATCCTGAGCTGGACCTCTTCCGGGATGTCGAGGTTGAACAGCGCGTCCTCGAGGGCCTCCACGGAACCGGAGACGTCGCCCTTGAGCACCAGGTTGAGCGAGGTCTTCTCGCCCTCCTTGAGCTGCTCCATGAGCGTCTCGAGGGTGGCCCGGCCACGGGAGTTGGCGAAGGACGCCGCCCGCCGCCGTGCCTGCCGCTGCTCGGCGATCTGCCGCACCGTGCGGTCGTCCGCCGCGGCGAGGAAGGTGTCACCCGCGCCCGGCACCGCGGTCAGACCGAGAACCAGCACCGGACGGGCCGGACCTGCCTCGGTGACCTGGTTGCCGTTCTCGTCGAGCATGGCGCGGACCCGGCCGTGGGCCCCACCGGCGACGATCGAGTCACCGGCACGCAGGGTGCCCTTCTGCACCAGCACCGTGGCCACCGCACCGCGACCCTTGTCCAGGTGCGCCTCGATGGCCACACCCTGCGCCGGTCCGTCGATCGCCGCCGTCAGTTCCAGCGACGCGTCGGCGGTCAGCAGGACCGCGTCCAGCAGCTCGTCGATGCCGATGCCGGGCTTGGCCGCCACGTTGACGAACATGGTGTCGCCGCCGTACTCCTCGGCGACCAGGCCGTACTCGGTCAGCTGCTGGCGGACCTTGTCCGGGTTGGCATCCGGCTTGTCGACCTTGTTGACCGCCACCACGATCGGGACGTCGGCCGCCTTGGCGTGGTTGAGCGCCTCGATGGTCTGCGGCATGACACCGTCGTCGGCCGCCACCACCAGCACCACGACGTCGGTGACCTGGGCACCACGGGCACGCATGGCGGTGAACGCCTCGTGACCCGGGGTGTCGATGAAGGTGACCGCGCGGTCCTCGCCCTCGTGCGGGACGTGGACCTGGTACGCGCCGATGTGCTGGGTGATGCCACCCGCCTCGCCGGCCACGACGTTCGCCTTGCGGATCGCGTCGAGCAGCTTGGTCTTACCGTGGTCGACGTGACCCATGACGGTCACCACCGGCGCACGGCTGACCAGGCGGTCCGCCGCGACCTCGGCGTCGAGGTCGATGTTGAACTGCGCGAGCAGCTCACGGTCCTCGTCCTCCGGGCTGACGATCTGCACGTCGAAGCCGAGGTGCTCACCCAGCAGCAGCAGGGTCTCGTCGGAGCAGGACTGGGTCGCGGTGACCATCTCGCCCAGGTTGAACATCTCCTGGACCAGCGAACCCGGGTTGGCGTTGATCTTGTCGGCGAAGTCCGACAGCGAAGCGCCGCGGGAGAGCCTGACGACCTGACCCTGACCCCGGGGAGCACCCGAGCTCATGGTCGGAGCCGACAGGTTGTCGAACTCCTGTCTGCGCTGCTTCTTGGACTTGCGACCACGGGTCGGTCGGCCACCCGGACGCCCGAAGGCACCCGCGGCGCCACCGCCACGGCCACGGCCGCCGCCACCGGGACGACCACCGCCACCGGCCGGGGCACCCGGACGGAAACCGCCACCGGGAGCGCCACCGCCGCCACCGGGGCCACCACGGTAGCCACCGCCGCCGGCGCCACCGCCGCCACCGGGACCACCACGGTAACCACCACCACCGCCGGCGCCACCGCCGCCACCGGGGCGGAAGCCACCGCCACCGCCACCGGGACGACCAGCGCCGCCACCGGGGCCACCACGACCGCCACCGGGGCCGCCGGGGCGACCCGTGGTGGGCCGCTGGCTCGGCATGGAGGCCGGGCTCGGACGCGGCGGCATGGAGGCCGGGCTCGGACGCGGCGGCATGCCGGCCGGACCACTCGGCCGGGGACCGCCCGCACCGGCGGCCGGGGGCCGCTGGGGCTGACCGCCCTGGATGCCGAACGGGTTGTTACCGGCGCCGCGCGCCGGCGGACGACCACCGGGCCGGGCACCCGGACCCGCCGGGGCACCACCGGGACGACCGGCGGCCGGGGTACCCGGACGCGGCGGCACGGCGTTCGGACCAGGACGCGGACCCGGACCCGGACGGGGACCACCCTCGGTCGGGGGCTCCCGTCGGACGTTGTCCCGCTGCTGCTGCCGAGCGGCCTGGGCGGCCTTGACCGCCGCCTCCTGCTCGGCCTTCAGCGCGGCGGCGCGCGCTTCGGCGGCCGCCACCTCGATGTCATGTGCGCTCGCCGGCTTGGCGACCGGGGTCACCGGCTGCGGCGGGCCAGGGACCGGGCCCTTGGGCTTCGGTCCGGGGGTCGGCGCGGTCGGCCGCCGGGGCGGCATCGGCCGGGCCGAGACCCGGGGGGCACCCGGGGTCGGGGACGGCGTCGGGGTCGGTGCCGGGCTCGGGGCCGCCGCCGGAGCGGTCGGTGCCGACGAACCACCGGCGGACGCCACGAATGCGCCACGCAGCCGTCGGGCGACAGGCGCCTCGACGGTGCTGGACGCGGACTTCACGAACTCGCCCATTTCCTTCAGCTTGGCGAGCACTGTCTTACTCTCGACCCCGAGCTCCTTGGCAAGCTCGTGTACGCGGGCCTTACCTGCCACTGCACTCCTCACTCCGAGGTCGTGCGGGCAGCACCCGCAGCGACCTCACTCCTGCACTTGAAGCCTGGTCATTTCAGGGACTTCATCGTGTGCTCATGTCGGTCGTCCTACCTTGCTAGCGACCCTCGCCCGGTCGGGTTGACCGGGCGTAGTGGTTGGCGCATCGACGTGCTCCGCGACGGCACCGTGGTCAGGGACCCCGGTGAGCCGCAGCGCCCGCCCGAAGGCGCGACGCCGCACCGCCAGCGCGAAGCAGGCCGGATCCGGGTGCAGGTTCGCTCCCCGACCCGGCAGACTGCGGCTCGGATCAGGCCGGAGACTGTGACCATCCTCGTCACCGACCGCGACGATCCGCAGCAATTCGCTGGCCGGCGCGCGTTTCCGGCAACCCACACAGGTGCGCTCCGGTTGCACGCGTCGTACCACTGGAAGAAGTCTACCCCTAGCCGCCCGAGATCGCTCCGCCCGGCTCCGGGACCCCGCCCCGACCGCCGGTGCCGGCCTGCTCCGCATCGGAGCGGATGTCGATCCGCCAACCGGTCAATCGCGCGGCAAGCCGGGCATTCTGCCCCTCCCGCCCGATGGCGAGGGAGAGCTGGAAATCCGGAACGGTGACCCGGGCCGTCCGGGTGGCCAGGTCGACCACCTCGACCCGGAGCGCCTTGGCCGGCGACAGCGCGTTGCCGACGAAGGTCGCCGGGTCGTCCGACCAGTCGATGATGTCGATCTTCTCGCCGTGCAGCTCGCTCATCACCGCGCGGACCCGCTGACCCATCGGACCGATGCAGGCGCCCTTGGCGTTCACGCCCTGGACGGCGGAGCGTACGGCGATCTTGGTGCGGTGACCTGCCTCACGCGCGATCGCCCCGATCTCGACCGTGCCGTCGGCGATCTCCGGCACCTCGAGCGCGAAGAGCTTCTTCACCAGCGCCGGGTGGGACCGGGACAGGGTGATCTGCGGACCGCGCATCCCCTTGGTCACGTGCACCACCACGCAGCGGATCCGCTCACCGTGGGTGTAACGCTCGCCGGGCACCTGCTCGGACTGCGGCAGCACGCCCTCCAGCTTGCCGAGGTCGACGCTGACGATGCCCTTCTCGCTGCGGGCCTCGTGCGCCTGGACCACGCCGGTCACCAGGTCGCCGTCGCGGCCGACGTACTCGCCGAAGTGCACCTCGTCGGTGGCCTCCCGCAGCCGCTGGAGGATCACCTGCTTGGCGGTCATCGCCGCGATCCGGCCGAAGTCGTGCGGGGTGTCGTCCCACTCCCGCACCACACTGCCGTCGTCGTCCAGCTCCTGGGCGTAGACCTGGGCGGCCCCGTTCCTACGGTCGATCTCCACCCGGGCGTGTGACTCGGCACCTTCGGTGTGCCGGTAGGCGGTCAGCAACGCGGTCTCGATCGCCGCGAGGATCGTGTCGAACGGGATCTCCCGCTCGCGCTCCAGTGCGCGCAGCGCCGCGAGGTCGATGTTCACCTCTCCTCGTCCTCCACATCTTCGTCGTCGTCATCTTCGTCGTCGGTGTCGTCGCCGGACTCGTCGTCCGCGCCGGACTCGTCCGCCTCGTCGATCTCGTCCAGGCGGTGGAACTCGACCTGCACCCGGCCGGGACCGAGTTCGGCGTAGCGGTGTTCCACCGGGCCGGACCCGGTCTCCAGCACCACCCGCTCGTCGTCGGCCGTCACCACCCGGCCGGTGACCTGACGGTCCACGGCGGGCTCCCCCTCGGGCCGCTCGGCCCGGACGGTCACCTTGACCAGCCGGCCGGCGTTGCGTCGCCAGTGCCGGGGCAGCGTCAACGGGCGGTCGACCCCCGGGGAGCTGACCTCCAGTTGGTACTCCCCCGCCACGATGTCCCCGCCGGACTCCTCGGCCGCGTCCAGCGCCGCCGAGATCACCCGGGAGACGTCCGCGACGGCGTCCAGGTTGATTCCGCCGTCGGCGTCCACGATCACCCGCACCACGTGCCGGCGGCCGGCCCGGGAGACGGAGACGTCCTCCAGGTCGTAGCCCGCCTCGGTGATCACCGGCCCGATCACGTCGCGCAGCCTGGTGCGGCGGGCGGCCAGGTCGCCCCGGGATGCGCCCGCGCGGTCCCCGCCCCGGGGGCCGTCGGTGCGACGGGATCGTCCCGCCGGCGCCGTCGGCCTGGTAGCACGACCACGCTGCGTCATCTGGGCACCCTTCTCCTGAGCGGCGGCGGTCGTCGGACCGGCACGCCGGGACGCCACCGGGGCGGCAGCGCCGGTGGTTGCGCAGAGCGTAACGCGCCGTCGGGACGACGGTCCCGGCGGCGCACCGACGGCGGTCGCCCGCCGGCCCACACGGATGGTGTTGACTTGTCCGGTGGCCACGGGCAGAACGACAACGCACCCCGACGGAACGGGACGATCCCGGCGCACAGTGCTGCGCGCCGGCGCGCTCCTGACGGTCGGCGTCGCCGCCGTACCGCTGACCGGCTGTGGTCTCCTCGACCGCGACGAGCCCGCCCCACCGCCCGACCCGCTGGAGCCCCTCGCCGGCGAGTCCCGGGCGCTGGCCGCCCGGCACCGGGCCGCGATCGCCGCCGACCCGGGGCTGGCCGACCGGCTCACCCCGATCGCCGACGCGCACGCCGCGCACGCCGACGAGCTGCGCCGGCTGATCGGCCGCCCCGAACCCACCGGCCCGGCGTCACCGGGCCCGACCACCGGCGACGGCGCGCGGAACACCCTCCTGACCGAACTGCGGGCCGCCGAGCAGAGCGGCCGGGACAACGCGGCCAGGGCCTGCGCCGACGCGCCGGCCGACCGGGTCGCCGTGCTCGGTTCGATCGCCGCCGCCCGGGCCACCCACCTGGAGGCGCTCAAGTGAACCGCCGTACCGCCCCGTCCGCCCCCGGCGACGCGCTCGCCGACGCGCTGGCCGCCGAGTACGCCGCGATCTACGCCTACGGCCCGATCGGGGTACGCCTCACCGACGCCGACCGGCGGGCGGCCCGCACCGCCGAGGCGGCCCACCGGGCCCGACGCGACGCGCTGGTGCTCCAGCTCAGTGCCGCCGGTGGTGCGGTCCCCGCCGACCAGGCCGGTTATGCGCTTCCGTTCCCGGTCACCGACCGGGCCAGCGCGCTGCGGCTGGCGGTGCAGGTGGAGGAGCGCACCGCGGCGTTCTGGCGGGCGGCGTTGCCGGTCACCACCGGCGCGGACCGCACCCGGGCGCTCAACGCGCTTACCGACTGCGCGGTACGGGCCACCCGCTGGCGGCGCAGCGCCGGGATCGCCCCGCTGACCGTCCCGTTCCCCGGCCGCCCCACCTGACCACCTGACCGACCCACCTGACCGAACCGGCCGCCGGGCGACCGCACCGACCGGCCGACGTGCCGGGCCGGCGTCGACACCGGTTTCCCGGAGAGACAGATCACCGCCGCCCGGCCGGGGGTTTTCCGGCATATTCGACCGATTCAGCGGGTCTCCAGGGCGGTTCCGCACGTGCAGCGGTTGCGGTCCGCATACGGGGTATGCATACTCCGTTGCCATGTCCATCCGTCACGGCCTGCTCGCCCTGCTCGAGCGCGGCCAGATGTACGGCTACCAACTCCGGGCCGCGTTCGAGGAGTCGACCGGCTCGACCTGGCCGCTGAACATCGGGCAGGTCTACACCACCCTCAACCGGCTGGAACGCGACGGCCTGGTCCGCTCGCTGCCCGAGCACGAGGGCGGCCAGCGGCCGTACGAGATCACCGATGCCGGACGGGCGGACCTGGCGCTGTGGTTCGTCACCCCGATCAGCCGCACCGACCGACCCCGCGACGAACTCTCCATCAAGCTGGCTCTCGCACTGACCACCCCCGGCGTGGACGTCCGGGCCGTGGTGCAGACCCAGCGCAGCGCCACCATGCGTACCCTCCAGGAGTTGACCCGGCTGAAGTACGCCAGCGACCGGCCGGAGGACCTGCCCTGGCGGCTGGTGCTGGACGCGATGATGTTCCAGGCCGAGGCGGAGGTCCGCTGGCTCGACCACTGCGAGACGAGTCTGGTCCGGTACCGGCCCACCCCGCCGACCGCCCGCAGCGGGTCACCGCCGGAGGTGGTGGACCGGACCGACCAGGAGGCAAGCCGGTGACCGACCGGGACTCCGCGATACTCGAACTGCGCGACGTCCACCGGACCCACGGCAGTGGCGAGGCCACGGTGCACGCGCTGCGCGGGGTGAGCCTCACCGTCCGGCCGGGGGAACTGGTGGCCGTGATGGGTCCCTCGGGCTCGGGCAAGTCGACCCTGCTCACCCTGGCCGGCGGCCTCGACCGGCCGACCGGGGGCGAGGTGCTGGTCGAGGGGGAACCGCTCGGCGGGCTGGACGGGCGACGGCTGGCCCGCATGCGTCGCCGCCGGATCGGCTACGTCTTCCAGGATCTGAACCTGCTCGGCAGCCTCACCGCCGCCGAGAACGTCTCCCTCCCGCTCGAACTCGACGGGGTCGGGGTGCGGCAGGCCCGGCGGGCGGCGCTGGCCGCCCTGGAGGAGGTGGGCCTGACCGGGCTCGGCGGGCGTTTTCCCGACCAGATGTCAGGCGGGCAGCAGCAACGGGTGGCGATCGCCAGGGCACTTGTCGGCGAGCGACGGCTGGTGCTGGCCGACGAGCCGACCGGGGCGCTGGACTCGCAGACCGGGGAGGCGGTGCTGCACCTGCTGCGCCGCCGGGTCGACGCGGGCGCGGCCGGGGTGCTGGTGACCCACGAGGCCCGGCACGCGGGCTGGGCGGACCGGGTGGTCTTCCTCCGCGACGGTGTCCTGGTCGACTCCACCGCGCCGCTGACCGGGGTCGAGCACCTGCTCTCCGGCAGCGACCGGTGAGCCGGCCGGTCCGGCGGGAACGACCCGGTCGGCTCCGCGAGGCGGTCGGCTCCTGGCGGGCGGCGTTGCGGATCGCCAGGCGGGAGGCCCGCCGGGCGCGGGGGCGTACCGCGCTGGTACTGGCGATGATCGCGTTGCCGGTGTCGGCGTTGAGTTTCGTCGCGGTCAGCTACGACATGGCCGACCTCACCCGGGTCGAGCGCTTCGACCAGCGGGGCGGTGCCGCCGACGTCGAGCTGCGCTGGGTGGCGGAGAATCCCCTGCACCAGGACGGCTGGGGTGAGACGACCTGGGCCCGGCAGGGTGAGCAGGTGAACCGGGAGCGGCCGGTGAGCCGGACAGAGGTCGAGGCATTACTGCCCGCCGGCAGCCGGATCAGCCGGGTCGGCTGGTGGGTGCCGTTCGAGGTCCGCATCGGTGATCGGACCATCACGCTGGACGGACGGGTGCTGGACCTCACGGACCCGCTGCCCCGCTCGACGGTGCGGCTGCGCTCCGGCCGGGTGCCCACCGCCCCCGACGAGGTCATGGTCAGCGCCCGGGCCGCCACACGACTGGGCGTACGGGTCGGCGGGACGGTCGCCGCGGCCGACGGTTCCGGCAGGTGGCGGGTGGTCGGCGTGGTGGAGTTCCCCGACCAGCTGGGCGAGGTGGTCGCCCTGACCCCGGGCGGGCTGCCCCGCGTCGGTCAGGGTTACGACGAGAGCTGGCTGGTCGACCTCCCGGGTGAGCTGGACGCCGCCCTGGTGGACCGGCTCAACGCACACGGCGTGACGGTCAGCGCCCGGACACCGGTGCCGGGCGGAGGGTCGTCCGACGCCCCGGGCTCGGGTATCCCGCTGCCCGATCCGGTGGTGGCGAGCAACTCGGTGCTGGTCGGTGGGCTGGGCCTGCTGGAGGTCGTCCTGCTCGTCGGGCCGGCCTTCGCGGTCGGGGTCCGCCGCCGGCGGCGGGACCTGGCACTGGTCGCGGTGGCCGGTGGCGACCCGGTCCACCTGCGGCGGGTCGTGCTCGCCGACGGGGTGGTCCTCGGTGGTCTCGGCGCGGCGCTCGGGTTGCTGTTCGGGGTCACCGCCGCGCTCGCCGGCCGGTCGTTGGTCGAGGAGTACGTCCTGGGCGCGCGCGGCGGCGGTTACCGGGTCTTCCCGGCGGCGCTCGCCGCGATCGCGGCGGTCGCGGTGCTGGCCGGGGTGCTGGCCGCGCTCGCCCCGGCACTTACCGCGGCACGGCAGGACGTGGTGGCCGGGTTGGCCGGTCGCCGGGCCGCGCCGCCGCACCGCCGCCGCTGGCTGCTCCTCGGGCTGGTGCTCACCGTGTCGGGCACCTTGGCCGCCGCCCTCGGTGCCGGCCGCAGCGAGACCCCGGTGATCCTCACCGGCCTGATCCTGGGTGAGCTGGGGCTGGTCTTCGCCACGCCGACACTGATCGGGCTGCTCGCCCGGCTCGGCCGGCTACTGCCACCGGCACCCCGGATCGCGCTGCGCGACGCCAGCCGCAACCGCTCCTCGGCCGCCCCGGCGATCTCGGCGGTGATGGCCGCCGTCGCCGGCAGTGTCGCCCTGGGCGTCTACGTGGCAAGCGACGACGCCCGCAACCGGGCCGAGTGGCAACCGAGCCTGCCGCCCGACCGGGTGCTGCTGATCCGGACGGACCGCGACGGCACCGGCCCGCTGCCCCCGCTGCCGCTGGTCACCGAACGGGTCCGGGCCGAGTTGGGAACCGGTGCGGTGCTGCCGTTGGCGGTGCCGGGCTGCGCCGAGGAGGGCACGGACGACTACTGTTCGGTGGCGCCGGTGCTGCCACCGGAACGGATCTGCCCGTACGACGGGGAGTCCTACCGTACGGCGGCGGTACGTCGACAGGCGCTCGCCGACCCGCGCTGTGTCCAGTCGGTACGGAGGATGAACGGCTACTACCTGCCCACCCTGGTCGACGACGGCGCCGCCCTCGGGGCGGTCAGCGGGGCCCCACCGGACGAGATCGCGGCGGCCACCGCGGTGCTGCACGCCGGCGGCGCGGTGGTGACCGATCCCCGGTACCTCGCCGATGGCCGGGTGGTGGTCCGGGTCGACCGCTCGGTCAGCGACTCCCGACCGTCGGAGTCGACCACCGTCACCCTCCCCGGCTACCTGCTGCGTGGCGGGCTGCCGGTCGATCGACTGGTGCTCTCCCCGGCTGCCGCCGGCCGGGCCGCGCTGGTCGCGCAGCCGATCGGCTACGCCGTCGACACCCCCACCGTGCCGACCCCGGCACAGCTCGACCGGGTGGTCAGTGCGCTGCGACCGGTGCTGCCGGTGTCGGCGCAGGCGGAACGTGGTCCGCCGAGCTCCGAGCAGCGGGCACTGCTGCTTCTGCTGGCCGCCGCCGCAGGCGTGATCACGGTGGGTGCCGCCGGGGTGGCCACCGGGCTCGCGGCGGCGGAGGGTCGTCGGGACCTCTCCACGCTCGCCGCGGTGGGGGCCAGTCCCCGGGTACGCCGGGTGCTCTCCCTCTGCCAGGCGGGGGTGATCGCCGTGGTGGGTTCGGTGCTCGGCATCGCCGCCGGCCTCGCCTCCGCACTGATCATCCTGACCTCGGTGAACCGCCAGTACGCCGCGGCGTGGCCCGTCCAGCCGCCATACCCGGTGGTGGTGCCCTGGCAGACCCTCGGGGTGCTGGTGGTGGTGCCGTTGGTGGCGATGCTCGGCGCGGGCCTGTTCACCCGCTCCCGCCTCGCGGTCGAACGCCGGTTGGACTGAGCGGTGGGTGCGGATGCCGGGTCGACCGGGCAGACTGGCCGGGTGCCCGTCATCGGAACCCTCACCCGCCGGCTCGGCCACCGCGAGTGGTTCGGTACCACCATGCGTCTGCTGGTGCCCGTCGACCGGCTGGTCGGACGGCTCACCCGGGGCCGGGTGGTCGCCCTGGGGCTGGTCCCGTCGCTGATCATCACCACCACCGGGCACCGGTCCGGGTTGCCGCGCAGCAATCCCCTGCTGTACGTGCCGGACGGCGACGGTTTCGTGGTGATCGGCTCCAACTGGGGCCAGCGGCAGCAGCCGGGCTGGGCGCTGAACCTGCTCGCCCGGCCGCAGGCGGAGGTGGCCGTCAAGGGTCGCCGGCTCGCCGTCCGGGCCGACCGGGCCACCGGCGCCGAACGGGAGCGGCTCTGGCAGCTGCTGGTCACCGAGTGGCCGGCCTACCTGACGTACGTGCGCCGGTCCGGCGGCCGGGAGATCCACATCTTCCGGCTGGTCCCGACCGGCCCCGCCCGACCGTGACCGGGCGTCCGGAACGCACCACGACAGCCCGGCAGGCCCGGTGGAACGTCAGCCGAGACCGCCCTGGATACCGATCAACATGCCGATCAGGTACGTCGCGCCGGCCGCCGCCGCGCCGAGCAGCAGCTGACGCAGCCCGCCGATCCACCACGGGCGGTGGGTGAACCGGGCCACGACCGCCCCGGCCACGACGAGCCCCACCCCGCCGACGGCGAGCGCCAACGCCAGGCTGGTGAAGCCGAGCAGGTAGCTCAGCAGCGGGATCAACGCGCCGACGGAGAAGCAGAGGAACGACGAGACCGCCGCCGCCCAGGGGCTGGGCTGGTCGTCGGGGTCGACGCCCAGCTCCTCCCGTACGTGCACCCGCAGCGCTTCCTCCGGGTTACGTCGTACCGCCTCGGCGACCTGGTTGGCCAGGTCCCGGGGCAGGCCCCGGGCCACCCAGGCGTCGGCCAGCTCGCGGGCCTCCGCCTCCGGGTGGCGTTCCAGCTCCCGGCGCTCCTTGGCCACCTCGGCGGCGACCTGCTCGTTGGCCGAGCGGACGCTCGTGTACTCGCCCAGGCCCATCGAGATCGCGCCGGCGACCAGGCCTGCGGTGCCGGTGAGCACGATGCTGTGCGCCGACACCCCGCCGCCGCCGACGCCGGCGATCAGGGCGATGTTGGTGACCAGCCCGTCCATCGCACCGAAGACGGCAGGCCGGAGCCAACCGCCTGACACGTCCGCGTGGTGCGCCTCCCGCAGCGCCGCCGGGGTCTCGGTCACGGCAGGGTCAGGATCTCGTGGCCGTCGTCGGTGACGACGATGGTGTGCTCGAACTGGGCCGTCCACTTCCGGTCCTTGGTGACGACCGTCCAGCCGTCGTCCCACATGTCGTACTGGTAGGTGCCGAGGGTGATCATCGGCTCGACGGTGAAGGTCATGCCCGGTTCCATGATGTCGGTGGGCCGGGGGCTGTCGTAGTGCGGCACGTAGAGGCCGCTGTGGAACGCCTCGCCGATGCCGTGGCCGGTGAAGTCGCGGACCACCCCGTAGCCGAAGCGCTTGGCGTACGACTCGATGACCCGGCCGATCACGTTGATCTGCCGCCCGGGGCGGACCGCCCGGATGCCCCGCATCATCGCCTCGTGGGTGCGTTCGACGAGCAGCCGGGCCTCCTCGCCGACCTCGCCCACGCAGAAGGTGGCGTCGGTGTCGCCGTGCACCCCGCCCAGGTAGGCCGTGACGTCGACGTTGACGATGTCGCCGTCGGCGAGCACTGTGGAGTCGGGGATGCCGTGGCAGATGACCTCGTTGACGCTGGTGCAGCAGGACTTGGGGAAGCCCTTGTAGCCAAGAGTCGACGGGTAGGCGTCGTGGTCGACGAGGAACTCGTGCACCACCCGGTCGATCTCGTCGGTGGTCACCCCGGGCTTGCAGTGCTCGCCGGCGAGCTGGGTGGCCTGGGCCGCCAACCGGCCGGCGACCCGCATCTTCTCGATGGTCTCCGGGGTCTGCACGTGCGACCCGCGCCACTGCTGCGGTTGCTTCTTGCCCACGTATTCCGGTCGGGCGATGTGGCCAGGGACCGCTCGCCACGGGGAGAGCGTGCCTGGGGTGAGCGGGGCACGGACGGTCATGACGACAGACTATCTCCGGGCACCCCGGTGGCTCCGGCACGGCCCGGCGGTTGTTGCCGTGGCAACCACGCTGTGCCATTGTGGCTGCGTGGATCTAGGGGGCGCAACTCCCGTGTTCTCCGCGAGTGCGGAGCTCGCCGGCGATCACCTCCGCGTGACGGTGGCCGGTGAGGTCGACATGGCGACCGCCGACACCATGGTCCAGACCACGCTGCGGGAGCCGGCCCGGCAGATCACCCTCGACCTGCGCGCGGTCACCTTCTTCGACTCCGCCGCCATCCACGCGGTGGTCCAGCTCGCCCAGCGGTTCCCGGGCGCGCTGACCGTGTTCCCGTCCCGGCAGGTCAGTCGGGTGCTGGAGATCTCCGGCCTCGGCGACCAGGAGTGGCTCCGCCCTCTCTGACCGCCCTACCCGACACCGGGTCCGCACCGGCCCCGCCCGGGTCCGCGCCGGGCCGGGCCGGCTCAGTCGGTCAGCCGGCGGCGCAGCGACACCTCGGTCCCCTCCCCGGTACGGCGTACCGTCAGCTCGCCCAGCGCCTCGATCAACGCGAGCCCCCGACCCCGGAAGCCCGCCCCGGTCGACTCCCGCCAGCGGCCGGTGTCACGCACCGTCGCCACCACCGTCCGGTCGACGATCGACACCTCGACGGAGATGGTCGGCTCGACCGGATCGACCGGGTGCTCGATGGCGTTGGCGGCGGCCTCGGAGACCGCGACGGTCAGGTCGAACAGGTCGTTCTCGACGACGGAGTGGGCGACCAGGAAGTCCTCCAGCCGCTTGCGTAGCACACTGAGCCGGGTCGGGTCGGCAGGCAGCCGCAACGCGAACCGGTTCAGCTCGGCGGCCTCCAGGGCCAGCACCGCGACGTCGTCGTGCCGGTTACGCCCGTCGACCCGCTGCACCACGGCGTCCACCAGGTCGGTGACGTGCTCGCCGCCGATGCCGGCGTCGGCCCGGAGCTGGGCCAGCGCCGCGTCGATGCCGGCGTGCCGGTCCTCGATCAACCCGTCGGTGTAGAGCAGCAACCGGCCACCGGGGGCCAGCTCACCCTCGACGGTGCGGTAGTCGGTGCCCACGATCGCGCCGATCGGCGGCCCGAGGGCCCGTTCGTGCAGGAAGGCCACGTCGTCTCCTCGGATCAGCAGGGGGGACGGATGACCGGCGCTGGCGTACCGCAGCCGGCCGGTGCGCGGAGAGAAGGAGAGGCAGAAGACGGTGGCGAACGACTGCCGCTCGGTCGAGCCGACCAGCCGGTTGAGCCGGGTCAACGCCTGCCCCGGGTCGTACCCCTCCAGCAGGTAGGCCCGCAGACCGTTGCGGAGCTGACCCATCGCGGCGGCGGCCCGGACGCCCTTGCCGACCACGTCGCCGATGACCAGCACCACCTCGTCGTCGCCGATGCCGATCACGTCGTACCAGTCGCCGCCGACCTCGACGTCGGTGCTGCCGGGCAGGTAGCGGCTGGCCACCACGGCCCCGGGCAACTGGGGCAGCGAACGGGGCAGCAGGCTGTGCTGGAGGGTGGTGGCGATCCGGTGTTCGGCCTCGTAGAGCTGGGCGTTCTCCAGCCGTACGCCGACCAGGCGGGCCAGTTCCCCGACGGCGGCCTGCTCGGTGCCGTCACCGTCGCAACGCCAGACCCGCAGCTCGCCGAGCTGCCCACCGGCGGTGCCGGTCAGCGGCAGCACCTGCGAAGGCTCGTCGCGGGCGGTGCCGCCGCCGTCGGCCTCGTGGCGCGCGCCGGTGACCGTGGTGACCACCACCCGGGCGGCCTCGGCCAGGTGCAGGGCGTGCCGGGCGGCGACCTGGACCACCTCGGCGGTCGACTTCGCGGTGTTGACCGCCACGGCGGCGTCGGCCAGCGCCCGGAGCCGGCGGATGATCTGCCCGCGTAGCTGGCCCAGCTCGACGTTGGCCCGGACCCGGGCGATCAGCTCGGCCCCGGAGAACGGCTTGGTGAGGTAGTCGTCGGCGCCGACCGAGAGGCCGGCGACCGCCTCGGCGGAACCGGCCCGCGCGGAGAGCAGCACGATCGGCACATGCCGGGTACGCGGGTTCGCCCGCAACGCGGCGACCAGGCCGAACCCGTCCAGCCGGGGCATCATCACATCGGTCAACACCAGGTCGAAGGCGCTCCCGGTGGCCTCCTGGAGGGCCACCGCGCCGTCCGGGACGGCCACCACCTCGTACTCGGCGCCGAGCAGGCGGGTGACGTGCTCACGCAGATCGGCGTTGTCGTCGGCGAGCAGGACCCGGCCGGCCCGCCCGGTCCCGCCGTCGGCCGGGACGGACTGCTCACCGGCGGTCCACAGCGCGGTCTCCGCGACGTAGAGCGGCGCCTGTGACGACTCGACAAGGGGCAGCGGCGTGGCCACCGCCACCCGGTCGGCGGGCAGGTGCGCGGCACCGAACGGGACGGTCACCGTGAAGGTGGTGCCGTGGTCGACCCGGCTCTCGGCCGCCACCGTGCCACCGTGCATCTCGACCAGCTCGCGGACCAGGGCCAGCCCGATCCCGGTGCCCTCGTGGGTACGCGAACGCACCCCCGGCACCCGGTGGAACCGTTCGAAGACGTGCGGCAGCTCCTCGGCGACGATGCCCACCCCGGTGTCGGATACCTCCAGCCGGGCCGCGCCGTCCACCATGCGCACCCGGACCCGGATCTCGCCCTCGAAGGTGAACTTCAACGCGTTGGAGAGCAGGTTGAGGACGATCTTCTCCCACATGTCCCGGTCCAGGAAGACCGGTGCGGGCAGCGGCGGGCAGTCCACCACGAGCCGCAGCCCGGCCCGTTCCGTCGCGGAACGGAAGGTGCTGGCCAACCGGGAGGAGTACACGGCGAGATCGGTGGGCTGGTAGTGGGCGGTCAGCCGGCCGGACTCCAGCCGGGAGAAGTCGAGCACCGTGTTGACCAGCTTGAGCAGGCGCAGCGCGTTGCGGTGCATCACGGTCAGCCGGTCGAGGTGCGACGCGGGCAGCGTGGGATCGGCCAGCATGTCCTCCAGCGGGCCGAGCACCAGGGTCAGCGGGGTCCGGAACTCGTGGCTGACATTGGCGAAGAAGTTGGTCTTGGCCCGGTCCAGCGCGGCCAGCTCGGCGGCGCGGGCCCGCTCCTGCTCGTACACCCGCTGCTGGCCCACCACCCGGGAGACCTGTGCGGCGATCAGGTCGAGGAAGTCGCGGTACTCGTCGGTGAGTGGCAGCCGGGCGGAGAGGCCGACCACCAGCGCCCCGGCCGGCTCGCTGGTGGCGGTGAGCGGCAGCACCAGGGCCCGCTCGGCGGCACCGTCAGGCACCTCGCCGCACAGCTCGGCCACGTGGACCTGGGCGGCGACCCCACCGGCGGCGACGCGGGACAGCACGGTCGGCAACTCGGCCGGCACCCGGGCCGGGTCGACGCCGCTGGCCCCGGTCAGCGTCGGGCGGCCGGTCTCGTCGGTCAGGTGGATCAGGGCGAAGGGGATGTCGGCCCGGTGCCCGTCCAGCACGGCCGCCGCCGCCCGCCCCAGCTCGGCCATGCTGCTCGCCGCGCCGAGCTGCGAGCCGAGTTCGGCCAACGCCCGCAACCGACGCTCGCCGAGGACCCGGCCGGTGGTCTCGTTGACGAAGCAGAAGACCCCGTTGACGCTGCCGTCGGCGTCCCGGATCGGGTCGTAGGAGACGTCGAAGTAGACCTGCTCGACGAAGCCGTGCCGGTCGAGCAGGAACGGGTGGTCCTCGCCCCGGTACGACTCGCCGGTGCGGCGCACGCCGTCCAGCAGCGGGCGGAGCACGTCCCAGGTCTCCGCCCAGTGCTCCCGGGCCGGGCGACCCAGTGCCTGCGGGTGTTTGTCGCCGATGGTCGGCCGGTAGGCGTCGTTGTAGAAGGCGAGCTGGTCGGGGCCCCAGAACAGCACGATCTGGGCCCGCGAGGAGAGCATCATGCCGATCGCGTGGCTCAGCGCGGGCGGCCAGGTGTCGGGGGGGCCCAACGGGCTGGTCGCCCAGTCGTACCCATGCAGCAGGCGGCCCAGCTCGCCACCCGCCGCGAAGGACGCCGCCAGCGCCGGCGAAAGCCCGCCATCCGGTGCCGACGCGCCGTCGCCGGGCGCGGCGTCGCCGGCCGGCGTGAGGCCACCGGACGGCCTGATGTCGCCGGACAGCGCAGGGTCGTCGGACGGCATGGCGTCGGTAGCCGGCAGGAAGGACAGCCCTCGTCCCTCCTCGCCCCCGTAGGCCGAGCTCATCCGCGCCCCCTGCTTCGGCGGTCGTGCCCCCCAACGCCTCGGCAGATGCCGGCCGTGCCCCGTCTTCTACCCCGACGGATCAGGAACGTAACGCACGGGTTCCCGCAGACGCTGGTAACCCGCGGCTCATCCTGCCGTCATTCCCCCGACGGCGCATGGTGAGATCGGCGGAGGAGGGCCGGGCAGCGCTCAGAACACCGGCAGACCGTCGATGCTGGCGGCGTTCTTCGTCGCCCGGTAGTCGACCAGGTCCTCGGCGGTGCGCCTGGAGTGTGACGTGAGCAACAGGTCCCGGTCGCCCCGGTAGTCCATCAGGGGCACCGCGAAGCCACACGAATCGCTTACCCGCTCCACCGTCACCCCGATCACGGCCCGGACCGCGTGCAGGTCGGGCGGGTCGGGAAAATCGGCCACCAGCGCGGCGAAGCCCGGGTCGGTGACCGGGGTGGCGACGCCCCGGCCGTGCAAACGCAGGATCTTCGGCGGGCCGTCGAAGGCACAGAACATCAGCGTGATCCGACCGTTGTCCCGCAGGTGGGCGATCGTCTCCGCCCCACTGCCGTGGTAGTCGAGCCAGGCCACCCGGTGCGGGCCGAGCACCACGAAGGTGCCACGCATCCCCTTGGGCGAGACGTTGACGTGCCCGTCGGCACCACTGGGCGCGGTGGCCACGAAGAACATCGGCTGCGCCTCGACGAACTCCCGCAGCCGCCCGTCGAGTGCCGGATACACGGTCCCCATGCCGCCATCCTGCTCCCGCCGACCGCATTCCGGGAGACCCATTCCCGCCAGCCAGGACGGCCGTCCCGGTCAGGACTGCCTGCCGACTACCCGGCGCTGCCGTTCGGGCCATCGGCCCCGCCCGGCCAGCCCGATCCGTGACCGGCCCAGGTCCCTGGTCAGACCGCGCGGGCCGCCCGGACCAGGGCGGTCACCGGGCGCGGGTCGTCGTCGTTCTCCGGATGCCACTGCACCCCCAGCAGGAACCGGCGTGCCGGGTCCTCCACCGCCTCGACCACCCCGTCGTCGGCCCAGCCGGTGACGGTGAGCCCACCCGGGTCGGCCACCCCCTGATGGTGGTACGAGTTGACCCGGTCCACCCCGGCCAGCACGCTCGCGGTCCGGCTCCCCGGGGCGAACCGCACCGGGTGTGCGCCGTACACCCCGGGGGCGGGGCGGTGCCGGTCGTGGCCCACCACGTCCGGCAGGTGCTGGTGCAGTGCCCCGCCGTGCGCGACGGCCAGCAACTGCATCCCCCGGCACACCCCGAGCACCGGCAGGTCGACGGCGAGCGCGGCGGCCAGCAGGGCCGACTCCCCGGCGTCCCGGTCCGGCCGGGGCTCGGTGCGCGGATCGACCGGCTGGCCGTAGTGCTCCGGGCCGACGTCCGCACCGCCGGCCAGCAGCAGTCCGTCGAGGACGTCGACCACGTCGGCGTCCAGGTCGTCCGGGGGCAGCACCACGGCCCGGCCCCCGGCGGCGGTCACCGAACGGACGTACGCCTGCGGCACCAGCGACGCCGGGACGTCCCGCCAGACCGCCCAGCTCGCCGGTTCGACGTACCCGGTGATCCCGATCAGCGGACGGGCCCGGCCGGTCTCCCGACGCCCGGCGGCGCGGACCTCCGGCCTGGTGGGATCACCGCCCGGGCCGCTCACAACGGGGTGACGTAGGCGCCGGTGATGCCGCCGTCGACGACGAACTGGGCGGCGGTCATGAACGACGAGTCGTCGCTGGCCAGGAAGGCGACCGCGGCGGCGATCTCCTCCGGTGCGCCGAACCGGCCCATCGGCACGTGCACCAGCCGGCGGGCGGCCCGCTCCGGGTCGGCGGCGAACAGCTCCAGCAGCAGCGGGGTGGCCACCGGGCCGGGGCAGAGCGCGTTGACCCGGATGCCCTCCCGGGCGAACTGCACGCCCAGCTCCCGGGTCATCGCCAGCACCCCGCCCTTGCTCGCGGTGTACGCGATCTGCGAGGTGGCCGCCCCCATCAGCGCCACGAAGGAGGCGGTGTTGATGATCGAGCCCTTGCCCTGCCGGCGCATGTGCGGGATCGCGTACTTGCAGCACAGGTAGACGCTCGTGGTGTTGACCCGCAGCACCCGTTCCCAGGCGTCCAGCCCGGTGTCGAGGATCGAGTCGTCGTCGGGCGGGGAGATACCGGCGTTGTTGAACGCCACGTCGACCCGGCCGTGTCGCTCGGCGACGCCGTCGAAGAGGCTCCGGACGGCCGCCTCGTCGGCCACGTCGACGGCGACGAACTCCCCGCCGACCTCCTCGGCGGCCCGCCCACCGGCCTCGGCGTCGATGTCGACGCAGACCACCCGGGCCCCCTCGGCGGCGAACCGCCGCACGGTGGCCAACCCGATCCCGCTGCCCGCCCCGGTCACCACGGCGACCCGGTCCTGTAGCCGACCCTGCACTGGCGTCACTCCTCTGTGCTGATGAAGACGTTCTTGACGTCGGTGAAGGCGTGCAGCGCGTCCGGCCCCAGCTCGCGGCCGAGCCCGGAACGCTTCATCCCACCGAACGGGGTCCAGTAACGCACCGAGGAGTGCGAGTTGACGCTCAGGTTGCCCGCCTCCACCGCGCGGGCCAGCCGCAGCGCCCGCCCGACGTCCCGGGTCCAGATCGAGCCGGACAGGCCGTACTCGGTGTCGTTGGCGAGCCGGACGGCGTCGGCCTCGTCGTCGAAGGGGAGCACCGAGACGACCGGCCCGAAAATCTCCTCCCGCCAGTGCCGGTCGGCCGGGGAGTCGGCGAGCAGCACCGTCGGGGCGTGCCAGAAGCCGGGGCCGTCGGGACGGGTGCCGGCGAAGGCGACAGTCGCGCCGTCGAGGTAGCCGGCGACCCGGTCGCGGTGGGCGGCGGAGATCAGCGGGCCCATCTCGGCGGTCTCGGCGGCCGGGTCCTCCACCCGGAGCGCCCGGACCGCCGGTTCGAGCAGTTCCAGAAACCTGTCGTACGCCGGGCGCTGGACCAGGATGCGCGAGCGGGCGCAGCAGTCCTGGCCGGCGTTGTCGAACACCGCGTACGGCGCGGTGGCCGCCGCCTTCTCCAGGTCGGCGTCGGCGAAGACCAGGTTGGCGCTCTTGCCGCCCAACTCCAGGGTGACCCGCTTCACCTGGGCGGCGCAGCCGGCCATGATCCGGGTGCCGACCTCGGTGGAGCCGGTGAAGCAGACCTTGCGTACGGCCGGGTGGGTGACGAAGCGTTCGCCGACCACGTCACCCCGGCCGGGCAGCACGGTGAACACCCCCTCCGGCAGGCCGGCGGCCAGCCCCAGCTCGGCCAGGCGCAGGGCGGTCAGCGGGGTCAGCTCGGCGGGCTTGAGCACCACCGTGTTGCCGGCGGCCAGTGCCGGGGCGAAGCCCCAGCCGGCGATCGGCATCGGGAAGTTCCACGGCACGATCACCCCGACCACGCCGAGCGGTTCGTGGAAGGTGACGTCCCACCCGCCGGGCACCGGGATCTGCTGCCCGGTCAGCCGCTCCGGCGCGCCCGCGTAGTAGTCGAGCACGTCACGGACGTTGCCCGCCTCCCAGCGCGCGTTGCCGATGGTGTGCCCCGAGTTGCGCACCTCCAACAGCGCCAACTCCTCCAGGTGCGCGTCCACCAACCCGGCGAACCGCCGCAGAATCCGCCCCCGCTCCCCCGGCGCGACCGCCCGCCAGCTCTCGAACGCGACCGCAGCCCGCCCGATAGCCGCATCCACCTCCCCCACCCCGGCCCCCGCCACCTCCGCGACCACCGCCCCACTCGCCGGATCCACCACCCGCGTCACGCCCCACCCCTTTCCCCGTCGATCATGGAGTTGCGGTCCCCCACATAAGCCACAATCAGCCACATACCGCCCACCAATACTCCATGATCGATCCGGGGGTGGGGGTCAGAGGCGTTCGAAGCCACGGGTGAGTTCCCAGTCGGTGACGGCGGCGTCGAAGGCGGCGAGTTCGACCTGGGCCATGTTGGTGTAGTGGGCGTGGACCTCTTCGCCGAAGGCGGTGCGGGCGAGGTCGGAGGTCTGCCAGAGGGTGAGGGCGTCGCGGAGGGTGGGCGGGACGCGCTCGGCCGTCGGGTCGTCGTAGGCGTTGCCGGTGCACTCGTCGGGCAACTCCAGCTCCTGCTCGATGCCGTGCACCGCCCCGGCGACCAGGGCGGCGATCGCCAGGTACGGGTTGACGTCCGCGCCGGGCACCCGGTTCTCCACCCGCATGCCCTGCCCGTGGCCGACCAGCCGCAGCGCGCAGGTGCGGTTGTCGGTGCCCCAGCGCAGCGCGGTCGGCGCGAACGAACCGGGCTGGTAACGCTTGTAGGAGTTGATGTTCGGGGCGAACAGCAGGCTCATCTCCCGCATGGTGGCGAGCAGCCCGGCCAGCACCCGCTGCCCGGTCACGCTGAGTTGCGCCGGCCCGTCGCCGAGCATCGCCGAGCGGCCGTCGATATCGCGCAGCGAGAAGTGGATGTGGCAGGAGTTGCCCTCCCGGGCGTTCGGCTTGGCCATGAAGGTGATCGACACGCCCTCCTGGGCGGCGATCTCCTTGGCCCCGTTCTTGTAGATCACGTGGTGGTCGGCGCAGGCCACCGCCTCGTCGTACCGGAAGGCGATCTCGTGCTGGCCGAGGTTGCACTCGCCCTTGGCGCTCTCCGGGGTGAGCCCCGCGCCGGCCATCTCGGTGCGGATCCGGCGCAGCAGCGGCTCCACCCGGGCGGTGCCGAGCAGCGAGTAGTCCACGTTGTACTGGTTGGCCGGGGTGAGGTCGCGGTAACCGCGCTGCCAGGCCTCCTCGTACGAGTCGCGGTAGAGGACGAACTCCAGCTCGGTGCCGGCGTACGCGGTCAGCCCGTGGTCGGCCAGCCGGTCGAGCTGCCGGCGCAGGATCTGCCGGGGCGAGGCGACCACCGGGCCGGAGCCGTCCAGCCACTCCAGGTCGGCCAGGAGCAGGACGCTCCCCGGCTGCCAGGGCATCCGGCGCAGGGTGGACAGGTCGGGGCGCATGGCGAAGTCGCCGTAGCCGCGTTCCCAGCTCGACATCGCGTACCCGTCGACGGTGTTCATGTCGACGTCCACGGCGAGCAGGTAGTTGCAGCCCTCGCTCCCGTTGGCCACCACCTGGTCGAGGAAGAACGGGGCGTGGAACCGTTTGCCCTGGAGGCGGCCCTGCATGTCGGTCAGGGCGAGCACCACCGTGTCGATCTCGCCCTCGGCGACGGCGACCCGGAGCTGTTCCAACGTGAGCGGGGCTCTTCTCATCCGTGCGCCTCCATCACCAAGGTCTACCGGCCTAGCGGATCACCGTCAATGCCCCGTCCGGACGTCCCGGCAAACCCCCATCGGCGGGCACACCGACCCGGCCCGGGCCGGGTCGCCGGGCGGCACCCGGCCGCCCCTGTCCGGCGACCGTACTCCGGCCGACCCTCGGGTTCCCCGGCGCGTGCGGACGCCACGCGACACGGACGCGAGATGCCCTGCGGTGCAGGCGGAAGATGCCGTGCGACACGGGCGGAAGATGCTATGCCATACAGGCGGGAATTGCAGGAGCGCACAACACCGGAGGCGATCCTTTCGCGCGCGGGAAAGATGCACGGCGAAACGCGGTTCATCCGTTCGGGCAGACCATCAATCCGGTTATCGGTAATCGCACGGTGACCTTGCGTGAAGGTCGCCGCCTTGCCAGACTCTGACCAATCGGTTTCGACGCACCGCGCTTTATCGAATGACCCGCCCACCTTTCCCGGCGAACACCTGCGCAGGTGCGCGCGATGCGCGGTGCGTTCATCGGGAAAACGGCTGGTCGGCGCATCCGTCGCACCCGATGGGATTCCAGCACCGCCCGAACTGCTCCATCACGACGCACAAAGGACGGGTAATGACGAGAGTACGTAGGCGTGGCACACCCCGATCCTTCGCCGCCCTGGTGGCGATCGCCCTCTCCACCGTGCTGCTCGCGGTGGCCGCCCCGGCCCAGGCCGCACCCCCCTCCGGCGCCGAGTCGACAGGCCCCCTGACTTCCCTTTCCGCCGGAAACATCGGTCGGTCGGCGAATTCCTCCGGCACGCTCGCCTCGACCTCGATAACGGGGACCGTCGGCTCCATCAGTGTCACCTGCACGCTGACGCCGAGCACCCCGTTCGTCTACTACGGCGGCCCGTACGGCGGCGGCGAGGAGGGCCTCGCGTCAGTGCAGTGCACCTATCCCGTCTACGCGATCCAGGTCGAGGTCGCCCTGTTCCGCTACGGCACCCAGGTCACCTACAACACCAAGACGGCTTACAGCACCACCCTCGGTACCGTCGACACCGAGTACCCCCGGTCCACCGGCCAATACCAGACGGGTGCGGACGCCTTCATCACCTGGACCTACGGCGGCTCCACCAGTTTCATCCCGCTGACCTTCAGCAACAGCGTCTACCTCTGATCCTCTGACCCGCACCGGCGCACACCGGCCGGCACCAGGGCAGCCCCTGGCCGGAGCCCTCCTCCCGGAGGCTTCCGCCAGGGGCTGCCCACTGGCGTACCGTGGGCGACCGGAAGGTCCGTGGTCAGGCCGGTCCGTCGGCCCGCGCGGCGTCCGCCGTCGCATGCGCCCCCGGCCCGGGTACGTCGACGGTGCGGCGGGGGCCGGTGAACCACTTTCGGGCCGAGGCGTACCACCAGATGCCCACTCCGAGCAGCACCCCGCCGACGGCCAGCGGCGCGTAGTTCACCGCCGACCAGCTGAACTCCGCGTTGCCGGGCACCCCGGCCGGCACGATCGGCAGCACGAAGTAGACCGAGATGATCACGATCTCCACCACCGCGATCCACCCGAACAACCTGTACTTGCGGCCGAGCGTCCACGGCCCCGGCTCGAACCGGTCCCCCATCCGCAGCCGTAGCGCGATCGGGATGACGAAGGACAGGTAGAGGCCGATCACCGCCACCGACACCACCGCGTAGAAGGCGACCGGGACACCGCCGCTCTGGTAGAGCGCCGGCAGGGTGAGCACCAGGCCGGCCAGCGTCGCCCCGATGATCGCGTTGGCCGGGGTGCCGTTGCGGTCGACCTTGGACCACAGCCGCCAGCCGGGCACCGCGCGGTCCCGGCTGAACGCGTACGTCATCCGGCTCATCGAGGTCACGCAGCTCATCCCGCAGAAGAACTGCCCGATGGTGGAGATGATGATGACCGTCTTGAAGAAGAACGGGGTCAACGCCGACTCGAAGATCGCCCCGGAGAATCCGCCGGCCGCGTTGATCGCGTCCACGTCGGTGGCGGCGAACAGGAACGCCAGCAGCAGGATCCAGCCGCCCACCGCCGAATAGAAGATCGACCGCCACAGCCCCTTCGCGGCGGCCTGCGACGCGCCCCGGGTCTCCTCGGAGACGTGCGCGCAGGCGTCGAATCCGGTGATCGTGTACTGGGTGAGCAGGAATCCCAGCGGCAGCACATAGAACCAGAACGTCAACCCGCCGGTGTCGCCGTCACCGAATCCGGAGTTGTTGAACCGCTCGGTGAACACGAACTGGAAACTCTGGTGCTCGTCCGGCACCAGCAGCAGGATGGCCACCACGGCGGCCGCGCCGGCCACGTGCCACCAGACCGAGACGTTCTGGAGTACGTCGATGATCCGGTGCCCGAAGATGTTGATCAGCCCGTGCAGGGCCAGGATGATCACGAACAGGACGAATGCCTGCCGTAGCGTCCCCTCCCACCCGTCGAAGAGCGCCGACAGGGTCAGGTTGAGGAAGGTGGCGCAGCCGTAGTCCACCGACGCGGTGACCGCGACGAGGCCGATCAGGTTGAGCCAGCCGGTGAACCAGCCGTGCACCGGCCTGCCCATCTTCGCCGCCCACCAGTAGATCCCCCCGGCCGTCGGGTACGCCGAGACCAGCTCGGCCAGGCAGAACCCGATGATCAGGATGAACAGCGAGATCAGCGGCCAGCCCCAGGAGATGGCGACCGGCCCGCCGTTGTTCCACGCCTGGCCGAAGGTGGTGAAACAGCCGGCCAGGATCGAGATGATCGAGAACGAGATGGCGAAGTTGGAGAAGCCGCTCCACTTGCGGTGCAGCTCCTGCTGGTAGCCGAGTTCGGCGAGTCGTCGGGCGTCGTCGTCCGGCGCGTGCGGTTGCCCGACGGTCGGCGGTTGTCCGGTGGTCGGCGGGGGCGTTGTGGCCACAGCACACCTCCCTGAGGTGGTACCCGGTGCTGCCCGGGTGGTCCCGGTGCGAGTGCGCCCGAGTCTCGTCCCGCCGATCACCACGGTCAATCCGTCGCCGGTGCCGAACTCGTAAAATCGCGTCGCCCCAGCGCGGCGGTGGGGACGTCCCGGCCCGGCGGTAATCAGGTTGCCCCGGGCACTGCACCGACGCATGCTTGAGCCCGTGACCAGGCCCGATCGCGACGGGCCGACGCCGGGCGCTCGGCAGGAGCCCGGCTCACGGCGGCGCGGGGCGTCCACCTCTCTCTCACGTACGGCGTGTCGCCGTACCCGACGGACGTCCCGCATCGCCGTACCCGGTCGACACCGGGCCGACCGCCCTGGTGACCATGCGCACCGCCCTTGCCGCGACGGTGAACCGTCCGGTCAGAGGCTGCCACCGGTGCTGCGGAGGTTACTGCCGTCAGTCGGGTTCCGGTGATCGTCCAGACGACGGCGGGCCTGCGCCGACGCCGCCAGGTCAAGGACCACGTCGTCCCCGTCGATCGCCGTCCGTCGCCTGCGGAGCCACAGTGCCGACGCCACGAGGACCAGCAGATCGTGATGGGATCAGTACACGACGTTAATCTATGCTCACGGACGTTCGTGACATCCACCATAGAGGCGGGATGAACCACGCACTTCAGGAGGCCATGGCAGAGGTCGGCGAGACAGCAGAGAGTCTTGCTGCTCAAACAGGCGTAGACCCCAAGACGGCAGCGCGGTGGATATCTCCGGGACGTGTGCCGCAACCACGCCGACGGGTGACAGTGGCCGCCATCCTCGGCCGGGACGTTGGTGACCTATGGCCCGATGTCCTCAAGCGCCGCGAGCCACAGTGGCTGAGAAAATGGGTCGACTGGGAGCGCGAAGCGGTCGCGCTGCGGTGGTACGAACACACCTGGGTTCCCGGCCTGCTCCAGACCGAGGCGTACGCGCGAGCCACACTGGGACACAACCTGCTGCCTCCGGACGAGATCGAGGAGCGCGTGGCCTCGCGGCTCGATCGCAGCTCCATCCTCACCAGCGACAGGCCCCCGCAACTCGTCGCCGTCATCGACATGGCGGCGTTACGTCGCCCAATGAAGAGTCACCCCGCCGCGATGAAGGAACAGTTCACCCACCTGGCCGAGATGGTCGAGCTACCGCACATACAGATCCTCGTGGTGAGTGAGGACACTGGGCTCTACCCTGGACTACAGGGCGGCTTCATTCTTGGCACCCTTGGTGACGGCTCAGTAGTGGCACATCTCGATCATCAAGTGCGAGCGCAGGTGGTGAATGAGACCGATGACCTTGTTACCCTCCAGCAAACGTGGGAGGTGATCAGAGGCGAAGCCTTCTCCCGTAAGCAATCACTCAACCTGATCAAGGAAGCAGCGAATACATGGACCTGACCGGCGCACAGTGGCGCAAGAGCACCAGGAGCGGCAGCAACGGCGGCTCGTGTGTCGAAGTGGCCGACAACCTCCCCGGCGTCGTCCTGGTGCGGGACACCAAGGACCGCGACGGCGGCACCCTGACCCTCGCGCCGGACACCTGGCAGGCGTTCGTCGACCTGGCCAAGCAGATCGGCCCCGCTGCCTGACCTGCCGCCCGTCCATCGCCGGTCCACGGTGGGCGGGTCAGGTGAAGAGGAGGCCGGCGATCCAGAGGGCGGCGACCACCAGGCCGGCCAGGAACTCCACCAGCATGGACAGGCCGGCGGCCTTCAGCGCCTGCACGGTCGCCGGCCAGGCGAGCTGGTTGCTGCCCAGCCGCAGCCGTTCGGCCCCCCACACCCCGCCGACGAAGCCGATCACCAGGCCGATCACCGGGATGACGAAGAACCCCACCAACCCGAGCAGCCCCCCGACGAGCAGCGACGACGTCGGCACCCCGGTGCGCTTGAGGTTGCGCCCCGGCCAGGCGTACTTGATCACGGCACCGGCGGCGGCGACCACGGTGGCCGCGCCGAGCACCGCCCAGCGTCCCGGCCCGGCGTCGCCGAAGATCGCCCAGAGCAGCACCCCACCCCAGCACAGCGGCAGCGCCGGCAGACCGGGCACCACCACCCCGGCCAGCCCGGCGACTATCGCGATCGCCGCGACCACCGAGACCGCCGCCCCACCATCGGTCAGGCTCACCCCGCCACCTCTCCCCCGCACGGTCCCGCCCGGTCACGTCGTCACCATGCCAGAGCACCGGGCTCCCCGCCGGCCACCCGCACCCGACCGGCCGCTTCCGGCCGCCCCACCCCGAACTGGCCGGGGAGCAGGTCACTCCGTCGTCTCCCCGCGCAGGCGGGCGGTGATCTGGTCCGCCGGGGCGGGCGCGCCGAACCACCGGCCCTGCCCGGTGTCGCAGCGCAGCGCCCGCAGCCGTTCAGCCTGCTCCCCGGTCTCCACCGCCTCGGCGGTCACCCACAGCTCCAGCGCGTGCGCCAACCGGACCAGCGCGTCCACGATCCGTTCGTCGCGGTGGTCGGGCGGGGAGTCGCCGCCGTCACCCCGGATGCCCTCGACGAACGGTCCGGCCAGCTTCAGACAGTGGATCGGCAGCCGTCGCAGGTAGACCAGGTTGGAGTAGCCGGTGCCGAAGTCGTCGATGGCCAGTCGTACGCCCAGATCGGCCAACCGGTACAACGACCGTAACGGCTCCCCGGCGGTGCCCATCACGGCGCTCTCGGTCAACTCCAACTGCAACAGCTCCGCCGGCAGGCCCGTCCGGCTCAGCGCGCTGGCCACCGTGTCCACGATGGCCGGATCGTCCGCCTGTCGGGCCGCCAGGTTGACGCTGACCACCAGCTTCGCCTCGGGGAACTCTCGGTGCCAGGCGCGGGCGTCGCGGCACGCCTGCCGGAGCACCCACTCGCCGAGCCGGACGATCAGCCCGGTCTCCTCGGCCAGCCCGATGAACCGGTCCGGGCCGACCAGGCCCAGCTCCGGGTGTGCCCAGCGGACCAGCGCCTCCACCGCGATCATCGAGCCGTCCAGCAGGGAGACGATCGGCTGGTAGTGGACCACGAACTCGCCCCGATCCAGGGCCGCCGGCAGGCCGGCGGCCAGCGCGGACCGGGCGATGTCGGCGGCGCTGCGCTCCGGGTCGTACACCGCCCAGCGGCCCCGGCCCTCCGCCTTAGCCCAGTACAGCGTGGTGTCGGCGGCCTTCATCAGCTCGGAGACGCTGGTTTCGCTGGCCGGGCACTCGACCACCCCGATGCTCGCCGAGACGGCGAGCTGGTGGTCGCCGACCAGCACCGGCGCGGCCACCGCGGCGAGCGCCAGCTCGGCGACCCCCACCGCGTCGTCGATCCCCTCGCCGCCGTTCACCAGGATGACGAACTCGTCCCCGCCCATCCGGGCCACCAGGTGCCCCTGACCGATGACGCAGTCGGAGAGCCGGCGGGCGATGGTGACCAGCAGCCGGTCGCCGAGGTCGTGGCCGAGGCTGTCGTTGACCGCCTTGAAGCCGTCGAGGTCGAGGAAGCAGACGCCGATCCGCTGATCCGGGGCGGCGTCGGCGAAGACCTGACCGAGGGTCTCGAAGAACAGCGTCCGGTTGGGCAGGCCGGTCAGCGGGTCGTGCAGTGCCTGGAAGCGTAACCGCTGCTGGAGCTCGTACCGCTGGGTGATGTCCTCGATCATCGCGACGGTGAACCGGGGGCGGCCGTCGTCGTGCCGGATCAGCGAGACGGCCAGATCCGTCCAGACGACGGTGCCGTCCTTGCGGTAGTAGCGCTTCTCCACCCGTACGCTGTCGTGCTTGCCCTCGATCAGCTCCTGGTAGAGCTCCCACATGCCGGCCGCGTCCTCGGCGTGGAAGAGCGACGCCACGTTGGCCTGCCGCAGCTCCTCAGGGGTGTACCCGAGCATGTCGGCGAAGGACTGGTTGACGTCGATGATCTGACCGTCGATGCCGGCGATGCCGATGCCGATGGCCGCGCCGGTGAAGACCGCCCGGAACCGGGCCTCGCTGTCGCGCAGCGCCCGCTCCACCGAGTCCCGGGCCTGCCAGGCCGACCTGGCGATCCGCTCCTGCTGACTGAAGGTACGGTCCCGCAGCGCGCGGCCGAACCCGGCCGCCAGCCCGCCCTGCGATGCGGCCACCCGGGCGGCCAGGTCGGCCGGCAGGTCGACCGGGGGCAGCACCCGCTGCGGCAACTGCTCACCCAGCGCCCGCACCGACCAGTCGAGAATCCTCGGCTCGGTCAGGTGCGCCTCCACAAGCGCCCGACCGACGTCCTCCGCCGGGGTGGTGGAGAAGTCGTCGGCGAGCAGGGCCTGCGCCAGCCGTACGGTGTGCACGAGCAGCAGTCGTTCGGTCTCGTCCGCGCTCATCGGCACGAACCCGAGCCGGCGTACCGCCCGGGCCCAGTCGGCGGCGTAGCCCTGGGCGCCCGGACGGGCCGCGTCGGTGCCGCCGGATTCCGGTACGGCGGACATGTCCGGCTCAGCCGGCCGGACGGTCGTGCCGCGCGACGCCGCCGAACGCCCCGAACCGCTCGGGGTGATCGTCCACGTCGGACGGCGAGTCGGGCCGCCACAACGGCATGTGCACCACACCGGGCTCCAGTACCGTCCAGTCGCCGAAGAAACCGGTGATCTCGGCGCGGGACCGCAGCGTGATCTCGGTGTCGGTACGCGCAGAGAGGCGTTGCGCGTCCAGCATCTCCTGTGGCTGGTCCTCGAAGGTGGAGTGGGAGACGACCAGGAAGCTGCCGGGTACGGCGGCGGCCCGCAGGATGGCCAGGATGTCGGCCGGCCGGTCGGCGTCCGGGACGAAGTGCACGACCCCGGCGAGCAGGATGCCGAGCGGCCGGTCGAAGTCGATCAGGCCACTGGCCTGGGCCTCGTCCAGGATCCTCTTCGGCTCGCGCAGGTCGGCGTGGACGGCGACGGCCTTGTCGTTGCCGGCGAGCAGTTCCCGGCTGTGCGCCACGGCGACCGGGTCGATGTCGACGTAGACGATCCGGGCCTGCGGGTTGGCGGCCTGGGCGACCTCGTGGACGTTGCCGACGGTGGGGATGCCCGAACCGATGTCGAGGAACTGGTCGATGCCGGCGTCGAGCAGCACCCGGACCGCGCGGCGCAGGAACTCCCGGCCGGAGCGCATGGTGGCGGCGAGGTTCGGGGTCATGCTGGCGATCTGCTCGGCGAGCCGCCTGTCGATCTCGAAGTTGTGCGCACCGCCGAGGAAGTAGTCGTAGACCCGGGCGGCACTGGGCCGGCTCAGGTCGATCTCGGCGGGAAGTCCGTCCGGCGTCTGCATCTCTGCCTGGCCCCCAGTGTGTCGCCGCGGTGCGGGAGGGCACCGGCGTCGGCGGCGTGCGCGGGCACGCGGAGCCGCACCGGCCGACCCGCGGATCGTGTGGTGCTGACCACTCTAGGCCCGTCGGTCCAGGTACGGGAGATCAGCTCAGCCCGATCTGTGGCCGGCCGGACAGCCTGGCTGACCTGCGGTCACCGTAGGAAGTCAAGCGCACACCGAAAGGTGACGGCGGTAGCCGGACCGGACACCCCGCCCCGGTTGATCGGCGGGAGGTCCGACGGTCGGCCCGGCCGGTCTGGCCCTATGGCCAACAGTGATCGGCCCGGCCGGGTCAGGCGGCGGGTCACCGATAGCCGGCCGAGCCGGTTCAGTCGGCGGATTCGAGCAGCAGGGAGATGCCCTGGCCCACCCCGACGCACATGGTCGCCAGGGCCCGCCGGCCGCCCCGGCGGCGCAGTTCCAGGGCGGCGGTCAACGCCAGCCGGGCCCCGCTGGCCCCCAACGGATGCCCCAGGGCGATCGCCCCGCCGTTCGGGTTGACGTGCTCGGCGTCCTCCGGCAGGCCCAGTTCGCGCAGCACCGCGATCCCCTGCGCGGCGAACGCCTCGTTCAGCTCGATCACGTCGACGTCGGCCAGGGCCACACCGAGCCGGTCCAGCAGCCGGCGGGTGGCCGGCACCGGCCCGATCCCCATGACCCGGGGCGGTACGCCGGCCGCCGCCGCGCCGCGGACCCGGGCGAGCGGGGTCAGGTCGTACCGGGACACCGCCGCCTCGGAGGCGACAAGCAGGGCCACCGCGCCGTCGTTGACGCCCGAGGAGTTGCCGGCGGTGACCGTGCCGCCGGCCCGGAACGGGGTGGGCAGCGCGGCAAGCTTCGAAAGCGTGGTCTCCCGGGGGTGCTCGTCGACCTCGACCAGCTTCGTCTCCCGGCGGCCGGCCGGCACGGTCACCGGCACGATCTCCTCGGCGAACCGGCCGTCGGCCTGCGCCTTGGCGGCCCGCTGCTGCGACCGCAGCGCGAACTCGTCCTGCGCGCGCCGGTCGACGCCGAACTCGGCGGCCACGTTCTCGGCCGTCTCCGGCATCGAGTCGATGCCCCAGCCCGCCTCCATCAGCGGGTTGACCAGCCGCCAGCCGAGGGTGGTGTCGTACACCTCGGCGGCGCGGGAATAGGGCGTGGTGGCCTTCGGCATGACGAACGGGGCCCGGCTCATGCTCTCCACACCACCGGCGAGCACCAGGTCGGCCTCCCCGGCCGCCACGGCGCGGGCGGCGGTGGCCAGCGCGTCCAGGCCGGAACCGCAGAGCCTGTTGACGGTGCTGCCCGGCACCTCCTGCGGCAGGCCGGCCAGCAGCGCCGCCATCCGGGCCACGTTGCGGTTGTCCTCACCGGCCTGGTTGGCGCAGCCCAGCACCACGTCGTCGACCCGGTTCCAGTCCACCGTCGGGTGTCGGGAGACCAGTTCGCGCAGCACGTGGGCGGCCAGGTCGTCGGGGCGCACCCCGGCGAGGGCGCCGGCGTACCGGCCGATCGGGGTACGGACTCCGGCCACGAGGTATGCCACGGTCATCGACGCACGTCCTTCGGGGGTGGGAAGGGGCTGGCGGTCGCCCGGGTCACGGGGGACGTCGGCGTCAGGATATCCGGGCCCGCGCCGGAGGGCTTCCCGCACACCCGCGCCACGACGGGACGCCTGTCGGCCTGGCCCGCGCCGGATAGGTTGGCGGTATGACCCGGGCCCAGTTCAGCGCAGAGACCTCCGGCGGCGGGGCCTTCGTCCGCCAGCCCAACCGGTTCACCGGCCGGGTCAGCCCGCACTCCACGTCGCCCGCGGGCGGCGGCCCGGACGACCAGGGGCGTTGGCCGCTGGAGGCCGGTCGCTACCGGTTGATCTGGTGCCGGGCCTGCCCGTGGGCACACCGGGCCCGGATCGTGCGCGGTCTGCTCGGCCTGGACGAGGTGATCTCGCTGGGCACGGTCGACCCGATCCGCGACGAACGGGGGTGGCGGTTCACCCTGGATCCGGACGGCGTCGACCCGGCGCTGGGCGTCTCTTTCCTCTCCGAGGCCTACCTCGCCACCGACCCGGACTACACCGGCCGGGTGACCGTGCCGGCGCTGGTGGACACACTGACCGGCCGGGTGGTCAGCAACGACTATCCGCAGCTCACCCTCGACCTGTCGACACAGTGGCGACGGTTCCACGCCCCGGACGCCCCCGACCTCTACCCGGTCGCGCTGCGGCCGGACATGGACGCGTTGATGGCGGACATCCACGCCGACGTCAACAACGGTGTGTACCGGTGCGGCTTCGCCACCTCCCAGCAGGCGTACGACGAGGCGTACACGGCGTTGTTCGACAGGTTGGACGCGCTGTCGCAGCGGCTGGCGGAGCGGCGCTACCTGATGGGTGACTCGATCACCGAGGCGGACGTCCGGCTGTTCACCACCCTGATCCGCTTCGACGTGGCATACCACGGACATTTCAAGTGCAACAGGCAGAAGCTGACCGAGATGCCGGTGCTGTGGGCGTACGCCCGGGATCTGTTCCAGACCCCGGGCTTCGGTGCGACGGTGGACTTCGACCACATCAAGCGGCACTACTACGCCACCCACCGCGAGATCAATCCGACCGGCGTCGTGCCGGCGGGTCCGGACACCGCCGGTTGGCTCACCCCGCACGGCCGTGCCTGACCCCGTCCCCGGGTCCGACGCTGGCCCCGCGCTCGCCCCTGACCTCGGTGCCGAAGCGGGAGCACCCCCCGGCCCCGAGGCCGGACCCGTACCGGTCCGGGTGGTCGCCGGGTGGGCCGCCGCCGGGTGCGTGCTGGTCGGCACGGTCGCGGTGACGGTCGCCGTCGCGGCCGGTCCGGTCAGCCTGTCGAGCGGGTACGTCAGTGAGGCCGGCATCACCGGCAACGCTTTCGCGTCGACGTACCGGATGGGGGTCTTCGCCCTGGCGGCGGCGCTGCTGGTGCTGGCCGCCGCGCTGCCGGCGGCGCTGCGGCTCGCGGCCGGCCTGCTCGCGGCCGGCGCGGCCGGCACGGCGCTCTCCGGTGCGGTGACGTGCAGCGCCGGCTGCCCGCTGCCACCGTTCGAGGCGACGACGCCGGCCGACCTGGTGCACGCCGGGGCCAGCATCGCGGCGGCCGGGGCGACAGTGCTCGCGATGCTTGTGGTCGGGTTCCTCCGCCCGGCGACGGCGGCCCTGCGACGGGTGGCCCGGATGGCCGGGGTGGTGGCGTTGCCGGTGGCCGGGGTGATCGCGCTGGGTCTGCTGACGGTGGGGCGGGGTGGCCTGGTGGGGGGCCTGGAACGGGTGCTGCTGGTGATCTGCGCCGGCTGGGGCCTGAGCACCGCTCTGCTGCTGACCCGGCACCGGCACGACCTGCCCGCAGCGGTCCGGCCCGGTGCGACCGGAGCTGACCGACCAGGCGTGACAGGTGATCCGGAGCAGGCCGGACGTGACGAACGGGTCGCCGGGTCGAGAACACCCGTGTAAGGAGCCTCACGCCGGGCACTCATTCCACCTGCCGTCCGGCCGGGAGTAACGTCGGCAGGCGATGACCAATGTCTGGCACCTGACCGTGCGCCTGTACGTCGACCTCCGACGGCAGGCCAGCGGGGTCTGTCCGGCGTAGCCGCGCTCCTGACGCCGCCCGCCGACCACCCCTGCTGACCTTGGACACATCCTGATGGCTTCCGCCCTGCGTAAGTTCCCCTTCTCCGCCCAGATCCTGCTCGGCCTGGTGCTCGGCGTGGCGCTGGGCTTCCTCGCCCGCGCCAACGACCTGAGCTGGCTGGCCAGCACCCTCGACACCGTCGGCGGCCTCTTCGTCCAGCTGCTCAAGCTGGCCGTACCGCCGCTTGTCTTCACCGCCATCGTGGTCAGCGTGGTCAGCCTGCGCGGGGTGGCCAACGCCGCCCGGCTGGCGCTGAAGACGCTGCTCTGGTTCGGCATCACCGCGCTGATCGCGGTGAGCATCGGCATCGGCATCGGCCTGCTCACCGACCCGGGCCGGGGGGTGACCCTGGACGTCGGCGGCGCCACCCCGCCGAAGACCACCGGCTCGTGGACGGACTTCCTCACCGGCATCGTGCCGACCAACCCGGTCGGCGCGTTCGTCGAGGGCAACGTGCTCCAGATCGTCTTCCTCGCCGTGGTGGTCGGTGCCGCCGCGCTGCTTGTCGGCGCGGCTGCCGAACCGTTCGTCGAGCTCAACCGGGCGGTGCTGAGCATCGTGCAGAAGGCGCTGTGGTGGGTGATCCGGCTCGCCCCGATCGGCACCCTCGGCCTGATCGGCCACGCCGTCGCCGCGTACGGCTGGGACCTGCTGGCCCCGCTGGCGAAGTTCACCACCGCCGTCTACGTCGGCTGCGCGATCGTCCTGTTCGTGGTCTACCCGCTGCTGCTGGTGACGGCCGGCCGGCTCAACCCGCTGCGCTTCTTCGCCGGTGCCTGGCCGGCGATCGAGCTGGCCTTCGTCTCCCGCTCCTCGGTGGGCACCATGCCGGTGACCCAGCGCTCCGTCGAGCGGCTCGGCGTCCCCCGCGAGTACGCCTCCTTCGCGGTGCCGTTCGGCGCGACCACCAAGATGGACGGCTGCGCCGCGATCTACCCGGCGCTCGCCGCGATCTTCGTGGCGCAGGTCTTCGGGGTCGACCTCGGGGTCGGCGACTACCTGCTGATCGCCTTCGTCTCGGTGGTCGGCTCGGCCGCCACCGCCGGCCTGACCGGTGCCATCGTGATGCTCACCCTGACCCTGAGCACGCTGGGCCTGCCGCTGGCCGGGGCCGGTCTGCTGCTGGCGATCGACCCGATCCTCGACATGATCCGCACCGCCACCAACGTGGCCGGACAGGCCGTCGTGCCGACCATCGTGGCCGCCCGCGAGGGCACCCTGGACCGGGACGCCTACGCCAACGCCGGCCGGCGCGACCTGATCGACCCCGACGACGAGACCGCCGACGCCGACCGGCCGACCCGCCGGGACGAACTGACGCCGGCACCCGCCTGAGCGCCGGCCGGGTGCCCTGCCGTCGGGGCGGTGGGGCACCCGGCCGGGTCCTCCCCGCCCTGCACCGCTGCCCGTCCGTACCGGAGGATCACCCGCATGAGTGCCCTGTTCACCCCGCTCGCCCTGCGCGGCGTCACCCTGCCCAACCGGATCGCCCTGGCACCGATGTGCCAGTACAGCGCCGGCCCGGACGGCCTGCCCACCGACTGGCACCGGGTGCACCTCGGCTCCCGGGCCGTCGGCGGTGCCGGCCTGGTCCTCACCGAGGCGACCGCCGTCGTCCCCGAGGGGCGGATCAGCCCCCAGGACACCGGCCTCTGGTCCGACGCGCACGTCGACGCGTGGCGTCCGGTCACCGCGTTCGTCGCCGGCCAGGGGGCGGTGCCCGCCGTGCAGCTCGCCCACGCCGGGTTCAAGGCCAGCACGTACCGGCCGTGGGCGCAGGAGCGCGGCGGGGTGCCGGACGCCGAGGGCGGTTGGACGCCGGTCGGGCCGGGAGCCGAGCCGTTCCTGCCCGACTACCGGCAGCCGACCGCGCTGGACGCGGCGGGGATCGCCGAGGTGGTGTCGGCCTTCGCCGTCGCCGCCGGTCGGGCCGTCGACGCCGGCTTCGCCGTGGTGGAGATCCACGCCGCGCACGGCTACCTGCTGCACGAATTCCTGTCCCCGCTGACCAACCACCGCACCGACGGCTACGGCGGCGACCGGGCCGCCCGGATGCGGCTCACCCTGGAGGTGGCCCGCGCGGTACGCGCCGCCGTCGGTGAGCAGGTCCCGGTGCTCGCCCGGATCTCCGCCACCGACTGGGTCGACGGCGGCTGGACGGTGGACGACAGCGTGGCCCTCGCCGCCGAGCTGGCCGCGACCGGGGTGGACCTGGTGGACGCCTCCTCCGGTGGGGCGGCGGCCAGGGCGACCATTCCGGTCGGGCCGGGCTACCAGGTGCCGCTGGCCGCGCGGATCCGCCGCGAGGCGGGCGTCCCGACGGGTGCCGTCGGCCTGATCGTCGAGCCGGAGCAGGCCGAGCAGATCGTCGCCGGCGGGGAGGCCGATCTGGTGCTGCTCGGTCGGGAGCTGCTCCGCGACCCGTACTGGCCACGCCGCGCCGCCGCCAAGCTCGGTGCCACCCCCGACTGGCCCGACCCGTACGCCCGCGCCTTCTGACCCCGCGCCTTCTGACCCCGCGCCGGACGGCCCGGCGGCGGCCCACGCCGGGTCACCGCGCCCTGCGGTCCCGCGGTCGCTGTCTTTGTGGAGAGTTCTTGTCGCCCCAGCGACAAGAACTCTCCACGAACCTGCGGCACCCACCCTGCCCGACGTCGCCCCACCCCAGGCGCGGCACCATCCCGCATCGCAGCGGCGCACCCGGCGCACCGGCCCCGGGTCAGCCGGCCAGGTGGCCCCAGTCGTCCTCCAGGTCACGCCACGGGCCCTGGGCGACGACCGTGCCGTCGACAAGCACCACCACGTGGTCCGCGCGGACCAGCGCGGCCCGTTTGGAGGTGGAGCCGACCACTGTCACCCCGTGCTCGCGCAGCGCCGCCCAGAGCGCCAGCTCGGTGGTGACGTCCAGCGCGGACGACACGTCGTCGGCGACAAGCAGTTCGGTACGCGGCGCGAGGGCCCGGGCCAGCGCCAGCCGCTGCAACTGCCCGCCGGAGAGCCGGGTGCCCTTGTGCCCGATGAGCAGCCCCAACCCGCCCCCGGTCGCCAGGTCGTGGGCGAGCTGGGCGGTGGTCACCGCCCCGGCGGCGTCCACGTCGTGCCCGAGGGCGATGTTGTCGGCCACCGTGCCGGAGAGCACCCGGGGGAGCTGACTGACGTAACCGACCTGCTGGGGGCGGAGGAACAGCTCCGGCTCGGTCACCGGCTCGCCGTTCCAGCGCAGCTCGCCGACGTGGTGCACGATCCCGGCCAGCGCCCGCAGCAGCGACGATTTGCCCGCGCCGACCGGACCGACCACCAGCACCAGTCGGCCCCGGTCCACGGTCAGGTCGACACCCCGGACGGCCAGGGTGCCGTCGGAGTGCACCGCCCCGAAGCCGACCAGTTCCAACCGGCGCAGTGGCCGGCGGGGCGGCGGCTCCGGCGCGGGGGCGGTCCCGGCGACGAGGTCCACCCCGGGCAACTGCGCCGAGTACGCCCCGGTCCCGGTCATCGCCACCGTCCGGCGGGTCCAGACCCGCGCCGACGGGTACTGCGAGACCAGTGACGCGGCGGTCCAGGCAAACCAGCGGGCCGCGCCGAGAGTGGAGACGGCGACCAGGGTGGCACCGGCGGAGAGCCCGCCGGCCAGGTAGAGCGCCCACGCACCGATCGGCAGCAGTCCACTGGCCAGCGAGGGGGTGGACCGGGCCCACACCTGCGCCGAGATCTCCCACCGCTGCCGGTCGCTGCGGACCAGGTCCAGCGCCGAGAGGTGGTCGAGCACCGGCCGGGTCGCGCCGGCCAACTTGACCGTCCGGGCCGCCGACAGCGAGGAGACCAACGCGGTGGCGAAGGCGGCGCGGGCGGCGACGGTGTCCCGGGCGGAGCGTTCCAGCCGGGGGCCGAACAGGGTGGCGGCGAACCCGGAGACGGCCATCGCGCCGAGGAAGAACAACGCCGGTACGAAGCTGCCCGTCACCGCCGTCATGACCACCATGATGACCAGGGCGATGAACTGGTCCGACATGTTGTCGGCGAGCTGCACGACCCGTTCGGTGTCGCCAGCCTGGGCCACCACCTCGGCCGGGGTGTGCGCGCTGGTCCGGCGCGGGCCGGTCTGCCCGTTCACCAGCCGCAGGCTGATCCGCAGCATCTGCCGTACCCACCACTGGGGGAAGCGCAGGTTGGTCCAGTAGGGCAACGGCAGCACGACCAGCAGCGCGCCCGCGATGCCGATCGCCGGCAGCCACGGGTTGCCGCCGTCGACCACGTCCGCCCAGAGCCAGGGCAGCACCGTACCGTCCAGGCCGAACACGGTCATCACCACGAACATCGCGATCGACAACAGGCCGAAACGCGGGTCGTTGGTGGCCAGTCGCAGGATCTCCCGCATGGTCCGCGCGGGGGCGGCGGCCGGCAGCGGCGGCGGCTCCCCCTTCGGTACGGCAACCGCCACCCGCCCGGACGCCCCGGTCTCCCCGGTCGCCCCGTCGGCTCCGACCCGAGCCGGCCCGTCGGCTCCGACCCGAGCCGGCCCGTCGGCTCCGACCCGAGCCGGCCCGTCGGCGGTCGGGCAGGTGACGCCCGGACCGTCGAGCAGGTCCACCCCGCCCCGGGTGGCGCCGGCCAGGGCCACCCCGACCGGGGCGTACGCGGCGGCGTGGCTGGTGGCGAGCAGCTCGGCGAAGCGGGCCGAGGAACGCAGCGGTCCAGCCTCCAGGACCGCCCCGTCGGCCATCACCACCACCTCGTCGCAGCGCTGCACGGAGGAGAGCCGGTGCGCGATGATGATGCCGATCCGGTCGGTGAGCAGGCGTTCGGTCGCCTCGCGTACCCGGGCCTCGGTGACCGGGTCGAGCCGCGCGGTGGCCTCGTCGAGGATCACCACGTGCGGATCGCGGACCAGGATGCGGGCGAACGCCACGAGCTGTTCCTGACCGGCCGAGAGCACGTGGCCGCCCTCGCCGAGCCGGGTCCGGATGCCCTCCGGCAGCTCCGCGACCCAGCCGGTGAGGCCCAGCTCGGCCAGCGCCCGGGGTGCCTCGTCGAGCAGGTCGGGGTCGAACAGGGCGACGTTCTCGGCGAGGGTGCCGGCCAGGATCTCGGTACGCTGCGGCACCACCGCGATCCACCGGCGCAGTTCCTCGACGTCCAGGTCGCACAGGTCGGTGTCACCGAGCAGGACGGTCCCGCGCGGCACCTCGACCGCCCGGGTGAGCACCTTGGCCAACGTGGACTTGCCCGACCCGGTCCGGCCGACCAGCGCGTACGACCGGCCCCGGACGAAGCTGAGCCGGACGTCGCGCAGTGCCGGCCTGCGCTCGCCCTCCCCGCCGGCCGGATGCTCGCCTCTCCCGGCGGCCCGATGCTCGCCCTCCCCGCCGGCCGGACGCTCGCCTTCCCCGGCGGCCGGATAACGGAAGGTGAGCCCGCGCAGGGTCAGGTCGCCCTCGGTGGGGACGACCCCGCCGGACGGTTCCTGTCGGGCGTCGGAGAGCAACAACACCCGGGCCCAGGCGCCGAGCGCGTACTGAAGGTGTGGCACCCAGCGGGAGAGGTGTTCGACGGTCGCGCCGAAGCTCAGCGCAAGCAGCCAGATCGCGGTCAACCGGGCCCCGTCGACCCGGTCGGTGGTCAACGCCCAGGCCCCGGCGAGCACCACTGCGGCGATCCCGACCCGGATGGTGCCGGCGGCGACGGCGGTAACCCGCGCCGACATCAGGAAGACCCGGCGGCAGCGGGCCAGCACCTCGGCCGCCCGCCGGGCGTAGAGCCGCAGCACGTACGGCTGGGCGAGGCTGGTGCGTACGTCGTCCTGGCCGTGCACCGCCTCCTCCATCACGGCGGCCAGGTCCGACCAGGCCTCCTCCTCGAACATCCGCGCCGGCGCGATGGCGGAGGTGGGGCGGCGCAGCAGCACCCCGAGCAGCACGGTGAGCAGCAGCATGGCGACGCCGGCCGGCCACCAGACGAACAGCGCGCTGACCGTGGCGAGCAGGCAGAGCACCAGCCCCTGGACGAGCCGTACGCCGTTGTTCCGCAGCTCGGCGGCGACCTGGTAGACGTCGTTGTCGATCCGGTCGAGCAGTTCACCGACGGGGGTGCCCTCCAGCGTGGGCAGGTCCTGCCCGAGAGCGACCCGGCAGAGCCGGCGGCGCACGTCGGCGGACCAGTCGGCGGTGATGCCCGCCATCAACAGCGCGATCACCAACTCGGCGCAGACGGCGACGACCAGCGCCACGACCAGCGCGGTGAACCAGCCGGCCGAGCGGTGCACCAGTACCGGCCCGGCGACCGCCGAGGCGGCGGCCTGGCCGGCGGCGCCGAGCACCACGAGGACGATCACGACCGTCACGCGACGCGGCGCGGAGGCCCAGAGATCACGGAGCAGGCGCATGGAGATTCCCTCCGGACTCGGGGCGGCGGTCCCCCCAGCCTGCCCCCCAAACCCCCTCCCCTCAACACATTTACCCCCACCCCCACTCCCACCTACCCCCGCTCCCACCTACCCTCACTCCCCCTGCCCCCGCCCCGCTGCCCCCCCGTCC